>CAZWAS010000039.1:0-4069 GCA_964631915.1 uncultured Spirochaetales bacterium
CCAAGGCAGACAAGGAGGCATCGCCTTTCGGGTGGTCACTATCAGCCTCGAGTGCGGAAAGGAGATCTCCGATTTCAGGAGACGTGATTTTTTCGTGCAGTATACCGCTCAAAAGCGAGAGCTGTTCGGAACGCTCCTCTAGAGATTTCGGAGGCATATAGGTCTCCTGATCCCACCCCAGCAATGCGGCGATATGCGCTAAAAGTTTGATCTCTTTGTCCAATTCTTTAAGCCGCAAAAGTTTTTCTTCTAAGCCCATCATGTTTCTTCCTGTATAACTGTGTCTATTTCTCATGCGTCATTTACATCCGCTTCCCTAAGAATTCCCGCAGCAGCGAATTTTCAGGTACTATGCTTTCGTCGGAGAAATCCGGAACCTGTTCGAACAATTCCTTGATGCGTAGAGCCCGGGAAAAAGCATCTTCCCGGTCCTTCTGATCCTCCAGTTTCCGCAGGAACTCGGAAAAATAATCCTTCAACCTCGCCTTCAACAAGGGCAGCTCGTAAGGGAGATAGCTGTTTACCACAGCATCGGCATGGCTGAGCCGTGAGACTATGTAACGTAATTCTGACCGGCGTACGAAGTGCCAATGGAGCAGAGTCTCCCATGGGTTGTAGTTGCGGAACTGCTTATCCCTCACCATTCTCCTGAGCATCCTGATATCGGCCCATCGGATATATCGCGAATCTTTGTCCTTCACCTGAGCGAGGGTCTCCACATACACTTTGAACTTGTGTTCCCTCGGCACAGCTTCTGTCATGGATTCATATAGCCCGTGCAGAGAATCTATCAGAACTATGTCGCCTTCTTTCAGTGCGATTCGACCCGAGGAACCGTCTCTCTTGCCTGCCTTGAAATTATAAAAGGGAATTTCGACCTCTTCGCCTTTAAGCATTCTGCGAAGGTGGTCGTTGAGCAACTCTATGTCGAGCGCCTGGGGGGTCTCGAAATCGTAATCGCCGTACACATCCTCCGGATGCGTGGTGAGGTCGAAAAAGTAATTGTCCACATTGATGGGAACGAACCTTCTGCGGTGTTTTGCCAACCTTGCTGCGAGTTTTTCCGTAGTCGTGGTCTTACCGGAAGACGAAGGTCCTGCCACGATGATAACCCGCAGCTCCGAGAGTCTTTCTTCGATTTTTTCCACAGCCCCGTCCAGTTCATCTTCGTAAAACCGCTCGCAGCTTCCGACGAATTCCGCAAGGCTTTCGCCTTGAAACAGCCTGCACAGACCGTCGAGCGTAGCGCAACCGTGATCCACGCCCCAGGAAAGCGCTTCCCACAGTTTCTTATACGGGATATTGTCGGAGGAATACGTGAGGCTTTGCCTGCCCGCGCGCTTCAGACTGTGTTCATAGCGGTATACGATATACGCTTTTGCGGTACGCGCGTGGCCTTCCTCTATCAGTACCTTCTCCACGCAGTCCTGCACTTCTTCGACAGTGGGATAAGTGCCTGACAGGCTCCTGTTTTCCAGGAGCTCCACGACCTTGTCCGCTATGTAGTCCGCTCTGCCCTTATCGCGCCCCCCGACTGCAACCGCCGCCCTGAGCACTGCAAAGGCTATCTTGCGCTTATCGAAGGGTACGATCCTGCCGTCGCGCTTCAGTATCTTTTCGATCATCCCTTACGAGTATCCTACAAAACTTCGCGCTTTGCAATTTTTTCCCGTATGAACGCCATACATGCTTCGAGGGGGAGGCCGTTTTTCTGATCGCCAGCACGGGTCCGCAGCGATACCGCGCGTTGCGCAGCCTCTCGCTCCCCTAGGATGAGCATATACGGAATTTTCTTGGTCTGAGCGTCCCGTATTTTTGCGTTCATCCGCGCTTCTGAGAGGTCCAGCGAGACGCGGATACCGTCGGCGCGAAGCGCTTTCCCTACCTCTTCCGCGTACCGATCGAAACTCGGCGCTACCGGTATCACCATTGCCTGCACAGGGGCGAGCCACACGGGGAAGGCGCCGCCGTAGTGCTCGATGAGAATCCCGAAAAACCGTTCCAGCGAACCGAGGAGAGCCCTGTGCACCATGAAAGGTCGCTTCTCCTTTCCATCCTGGTCGACGAAGGTCATGTCGAACCGTTCGGACAGATTGAAGTCGAACTGGATGGTGGTAGTCTGCCATTCCCTGCCCAAGGCATCCTTGATTTTGAGATCGATCTTCGGTCCGTAGAACGCTCCGCCGCCTTCATCCATCGCATACTCCAACCCTTCTGCGAGAATCGCGTGTTTCAGTACTTCTCCGGCTTGCTTCCATTTTTCGTCGTCCCCCACGCTGTTCGCAGGTTTCGTCGCGAGGTATGCCTTTATGTTTGTAAATCCGAAGGTATTCCACATGCGGAGGGAGAAGCGGAGCACTTCGCGGATCTCGCTGTCGATCTGATCCGGAGTACAGATGATGTGCGCATCGTCCTGTGTGAAGCCTCGCACACGGAGAAGACCGTGGAGCACCCCGGAGCGCTCGTACCTGTACACGGTTCCCAGTTCCGCCCATCTAAGGGGCAGGTCCCGGTAGGAACGGAGAGCCGACTTATAAATGAGAATGTGAAACGGACAATTCATCGGCTTGACGTAGAAGTCCTGGCCGTCGACCTCCATGGGCGAATACATGTTTTCCCTGTAATTGGAGAGATGGCCGGAAGTTTGCCAGAGTGTGGACTTCCCGATGTGCGGCGTATAAAGGATTTCGTAACCGTTTTCGAGGTGTTCTTTCCTCCAATAATCCTCTATGGCGAGCCTGATTCTCGCTCCATGTGGATGCCAGTATATGAGCCCAGCACCAGCTTCCTCGTGCGTGGAATACAGGTCGAGTTCCTTACCGAGTTTTCGATGATCTCTGGCTTCTATTTCTTCGAGCATCTTCAGGTAAAGCCTGAGGTCCTTGGGATTCGTCCATGCGGTTCCGTATATTCTCTGGAGCATGGGACGTTTTTCGTCTCCCCGCCAGTACGCTCCTGCTACGGAGAGAAGCTTGAAGCTTTCAGGGTGTATTTCCTTTGTGGTTTCCACATGAGGTCCCCTGCATAGATCCGTAAATCCGCCTTGCGTGTAAATCGAAATCTCCTCACCTTCCGGAAGCTCCTCGATCAGTTCAATTTTGAACGGCTGGTCCTTGAACAAATCGAGCGCCTCCTGCCGCGTCACGGTTCTGCGGATAAAGGGAAACCCCTTTTTCACGATTTCCTGCATGCGCGTTTCGATCTCTTTCAGGTCTTCGGTCTTCAAACTGCGCGGAAGATCAAAATCGTAATAAAAACCGTTTTCGATGGAAGGGCCGATCGCGATCTTCGCATCAGGGAACATGCTCAACACCGCTTCAGCCATGACGTGCGCAGCGGAATGTCTGATCTTGTCCAAAGTATCCTGTTCTGCCATACCTACCCCCAAAAAATAAGACTCTCACGCCTTCCGTCCCTCTGGTCTCCAGAATCATAAGGACGAAAGACTCAAGAGTCTTCCGCGGTTCCACCTTATTTCAGCAGAATATCTGCTGCACTCGAATCAGTAGATGTGGGCTCGGGAGGTGGTTTTCGGTACGCTTATGCAAGGAAGCCTTTCAGCCTCGAGCTTCCCTCTCTCATGCACAGTCCGTACGTACTCGTCTCCTTCAACGCCGTTCTGTATTCTCGGAAAAAAGCGTTTTCTTGTCAAGGGTGCCAGGAGAGTTCCGGAGGATGTACAGTGCGATGCCGACGTGTATGAGGCAGAGCAGACAGAGAAAAAGAAAATAGTACGCACCGATCGCCCTTGTCACTACGAATGAACATGCGAAGGATCCTGCCGCTGCTCCGAATCCCCCGATCCCCACGACTAATGCGAGAAAATGCTCGGGCATCCCCATATCCTTGCCGGAAAGGATAACGGTGGTCCAGATAGGGCCGGCTATGAGAGCGAGCACGAAAAAGAGCACAAGCGCAAGGTACTTCCCCTCTGTGAACTGAAGCAGTACGCACAGCAACACAAGCAGCAGCTGGCTAATCGCCAGGAATCGGATATGGTTTTTTATTTTTACGAAACTCATCGCCACACGGGATACGATAAAGCCTATCCAGAACACAGTGATGCTGT
>CAZWAS010000039.1:4080-17863 GCA_964631915.1 uncultured Spirochaetales bacterium
AGATATGGCCCGCCACATAGGTCGGAAGCCACGAAGCTAGCATGCTCTCGAAAACCACGTAAAAGAACAACAAGCCCATAACGAGGTAGTATCGTTTCACCGCATATCGCGATTCCTGGATGTGCGCCGGCACCGGATCCACGGACTTTTTCTTTCCGCTCAATAGGCAAAACAGTACGGCAATGAGACAGAGCAAACCGCATATGACGAGGAGAGGTGTGTCGATATTCGAATCGTATTTAAATGCGAACGCAATAATCTGGGGGGCCACGAGGGCTCCCAAGCAATACACAGCCTGGGAAATGCCGATGTTTCTGCCCGCATGAGCATTCTGCGACAGGATAATCGATGCATACGACTCTATGAGACCAGAGGAACAGCCGATGCATAACGCGAACAGTACAAGGGATGCTTTCGTTTTAAAGAATATGAGAAATACAAAGGCGGCGACGGCCAGAGCGAGGGAAGCTTTTATTATTGTATATTTATCGAGAGGATATTTTTTCCTGACCGTTGTGCTGAGAAAGGTGAAGACCGTATACGAGAGGTATTGAATGAGAAAGACATACCCAAAAAAAGGCGCTTCTATGCCGCATTCCCTCCCCACCTCCAGAAGGAGAACCGGCAGCGTGTTGATGGAAACCGACAAGGACGCAAAGCAGAGGAAAAGGCCGAAGGTGCTCATGGATGAAATCCCACGGTCAATACAGCCGCTTCTTCCAGAAAATGAATCCGCTCACAAGAGAACTCACCAAGGAAACCCCTACGATACCGATAAAGGCGAAGGGAGAGTCGTTGAAAGGAAGATTCACGTTCATACCATAAAGGCTCGCGATCAGGGTAGGTATCATGATGATAAGGGAAATGATAGTGAGCCGCTTCATGACGACATTGAGGTTATTGGATATGACGGATGCGAAGGCATCCATCATGCCGCTCAGAATGTTGCTGTAGATATTCGCCATAGCAATCGCCTGTTTGTTTTCGGTCAGGCAATCTTCCAGGAGATCGACATCGCTTTCTGTGATGGTGAACATCGCAAGCTTCTGGAGTTTTTCCATGACGAGCTCGTTCCCCGTAAGCGATGTCGTGAAAAAGGTCAAGGATTTCTCTATGCTCAGCAGCTGTACGAGCTCGTTGTTTTTTATCGACCGCTGCAGCTCTTTTTCGATGGCATTCGTCTTCCTATTGATTTCCTTGAGATGCCGCAGGAAATACGTCGCCGACCGCATGAAAAGATGGAGTACGAACGAAGTTTTTTTGCCGAGAACAAAGTTTCTCACCCGGTTCTGAATGAAATCCTTCACGACCTCGTTTTCATGGAGGCTGATCGTGAGTATGATATCGTCTAAAAGAATGATGCCCAACGGCATTGTGATAAACGGCACTTCGAGATCCGGCTGGTGAAGAGGAAGCCGCATGATTATCAGGAACCAATTATCGTCCCTTTCGATGCGCGACTGTTCGTCCATATCGAGGATATCGAGTACTACATCGGGCGGTATCAGATATTCCTGTTGCAATCGCTGGATTTCTTCCGGGGTCGGATTGACCACGTTGACCCAGCAACCTTTGGTGCTCTTTTCAAGTTTTTCCAGTGTTGTTTCGCTTTGTTTCCAGATGGTTATCATGATCTTTCCCTCCATGGAATCCAGCCTCCCACATGAATGGAAAAGTTCGATAACCCTCGAATGAACGGATACTAAACTTTTATATTCGTAGAGGAGGCATGTATTCTCACCTGTGCTGCATGTAAAGGACTACTGCCATCAGAGTCCGGCATACAATCCTCCTTCTTCTCTTGATAGTTTGATAGGCCGTTTTATAATAGTAAATTATGGAAACAGTGACAAGAGATAATCCGATGTTTTTGCCATTGAGCAATATCGATTTTCGGGATATAGTAGTATTACTATAAAGAATTATGAAGAAATGAGGGTAAAACCTCTGGAGGAATGTATGTTCGGTAAAATAGGTCCGTTGGAAATAATTCTCATACTTGTCGTTCTTTTTTTGCTTTTCGGTGCAAAAAAGCTGCCTGAGGTTGCAAAATCCATAAAAAAAGCAGTAGGCGAATTCAAGAAGGGGCAGGAAGAAGAAACCCCGGAAAAGAAAACAGAAGAAATCGCGTCCAATACATCAGCACAATCCACATCTTCTGCCAACGAGAAGAAATCATAACCGAATAAAATCGCCGATGAACAGACGGGAGTTCATTAAACGCTGCGTCGCTCTGGGAACGGCGGCAGGAACCTGTTACTTTTTCGGCGGATGGCAGAGGCTCGCCGCCCAAGCACAGAACAATTCGATGCAGTCCCCCCCTGCCGTTGATCTCGTTGCAATCAGGGGCGGAGAAGCGGCTGCGATGTTCGATCAAGGCATCAAAGAACTCGGTGGCATGACATCGTTCATAAAACGCGGGCAGACCGTAGTCATAAAACCGAACATAGGGTGGGACACCCCTCCCGAACAAGGCGCCACTACGAATCCTGCCCTTGTACGGAGGGTCATAGAACATTGTTTCCAGGCAGGAGCCAGAAAAGTCTATGTGTTCGATCATACCTGTAACTTTTGGGAAGCCTGCTACAAGACGAGCGGAATAGAGCGTGCAAGCAAAGATGCAGGGGCGTTGGTAGCACCTGCACACAAGGAAAGCTACTATCAGATGGTCTCGATACCGGGTGCAAAAACCTTGAAGACCGCCAAAGTGCACGAGCTCGTGCTGGAGTCCGATGTGTTCATCAATATTCCGATACTCAAACATCACGGCAGTACGACGGTCACTTCTGCGCTGAAAAACCTCATGGGGATCGTGTGGGACAGATGGGAATTCCATTCGACGAATCTGCACCGGTGCATTGCGGAATTCGCCCTATACAGGAAACCGGATCTCAACATCGTCGACGCTTATACGGTCATGATGAATTACGGCCCGCGGGGGAGTTCCGGCGCGAATCTTTTGCTTAAAAAAATGCAGGTGATTTCACGCGATATCGTTGCAGCCGATTCCACGGCAGCGAAGATATGGGGAATCGAACCCGCGAACATAGCATACATCTCCCAAGCGCATACGCTGGGGCTCGGCGTGATGAACATCGATGCTTTGTCGATACAACGGATCACATTATAATAATAGTCGATGAAAACAGCCCGTATCCTTATTTCCGGTAGCGTATTGGCTCTTGTCGTCTTTTCCTTCTTCTCGTTCAGTCCCTTCATGATCGTTTCTTCCAGTTTGTTTTCTCGGATCCAGTTCTTCCCCTCCTTGCTTAGATTCTTTTTCCATGCAGGAGGCATGGCTGCCTCGGGCTTCATCGCGATACTGATCGTGACGCTGCTCTTCGGACGACTGTACTGCTCTTCGCTTTGCCCTCTGGGGACCATACAGGATGGGGCTGTTTTCTTGGCCGTCAGAATACGAAAAAAACACTTCCGATACCGAAAATCGCTGTTTCCGCTCGGTCTGCTTGTGGCCTGTGCCATTATCATAACCCTCGTTGCAGGTACTCCGCTCCTCGCGAATCTGCTCGAACCGTACAGCTTTGCAGGGAGAATCATCAATACGGTGTTCAAACCGCTCGCACTTCTGCTGAACAATCAGGTTGCAAAGCTCGCGGAACTGGCGGATATCTACCTGATAAAATCGAAATTCGTGTATTTTTCGCTTCCGTCGTTTGTCATAACGATATCCGCATTCCTCGCTCTCGTGGCGGCAGCAAGTGTGAGAGGGAGAATTTTCTGCAATTCCCTCTGTCCAGTAGGCGCACTGCTCGCACTACCCGCCTCGGTTTCGTTGTTCAAAATCCGAATACACACGAGCACGTGCACATCGTGCGGTCTCTGCGAAGCTGCATGCAAGGCGAGCTGCAAAGACAGCAAAAACAAACACGTGGACGCTGGAAGATGCATACTGTGTTTTTCCTGCTTGTCCGTATGCAAGCGCACAGCCATCCGATATGTTGTTATGCCGTTTCCCGAAAAAAAACCGAGCGAGACGGTCACGGGTTTCACATCTGAGAGGCGGCACTTCCTCGCCGGAACACTGAGGCTCGGCATGTTCCTGCTCATCCTGTCGCTGCAGAAAGCCTTTCCTCAGGAACCGCCGCCCGGCGTACATCTTCCTGTTGTGCGGAAGAAGACGCTTCCGGTTTTTCCGCCGGGCGGCGGTACCGTGAAATCCTTTATCCTCACGTGCACGGCATGTCAGGCATGCATAGCAGTATGCCCAAACGGAATATTGAAAGGTGCCTTTCTTCAATTCGGAATTTCGGGGATCATGCAGCCCTACCTCGATTTCAGTCAAGGGTTCTGTGAATACGAATGCAAGCGCTGCTCCGAGGTTTGCCCGACGGGGGCACTGAAACAGATGGCCATAGGGGAGAAAAAACTCACCAAGCTCGGCGAAGTGAATTTCATCAAGGACGAATGCATCGTATACAAACAGGGAACAGCATGCGGAGCATGCGCAGAGCATTGCCCCACCCATGCCGTGCAGATGTACCCGTACGAAAATTCCCTGTTCGTCCCCGAATTCGTACAAGAAGCATGCATCGGATGCGGAGCATGCGAATTCGTGTGCCCTGCAAAACCCAAGGCAGTGTATGTGAACGGTCTTTCCGAACACAGGCGCATCGAAAAGGCGCTCCCGCCGCCCGCTCCTCCTCAATACAGCCCGCCTGAAAGCGAAGAAGAGGACTTTCCTTTTTGATTTCATCGCAGCTTTTCATACGGCAGCTGCACCTAACGCGAAAGTTCGGATAAGAAAGCCTCAACGGTTTTCATGAACTCTTCTCTTCCGTCCACATGTACCCAATGGCCTGCTCCTGCCACCGAATGCAGGGATGCCCGCGGGAAATGTTCCCGTATCGATGGTATATCCTCATCAAGAATATACGGCGACAAGCCGCCTCTGATGAATAAGGCCGGTCCCGGATACACCCTACCTCTCCGGTCCCACGCAGCGAGGTTTTCATAGTTAGCGGAAATCGCGGAAAGGTTTATCCGCCAGGCGTATCCCCCTTCCGGCCGCGGCCTGAGATTTTGGAGTAGAAACGAACGCGTAGCGACATCCGGAATCGTACCACGAAGCAGCGTATCTGCATGAGCCCTCGATTCGAGCTGTCCCGGGCAAAGACCTCTCAGAGCGTCCAACAATGAGCTATGCATTAAGGGATACGGTTTCGGAGCTATATCCGCTACGATAAGCGCTGCTACGGTTATAGGGTATGCAAGCGATAGTTCCATGGCGACTTTTCCGCCCATGGAGTGCCCCATGACGTATACCCGCTCGTATCCGAGCCGCTCCACGAGTGCCATCACATCCTGCGCCATCAGCGGATAATCCATGTCCGCTGCATGTGGAGAAGCACCGTGGTTCCTGAGGTCGGGGATTACTACCGGCCGAACTACCGCAGAGGCCGTAGGTACAGGGAGGTACGAGTGTCCGGCAGAAGAGAAGTGCTCGTGGTCCGGCTGCGCAGCGGAAAGCATTTTTCCGATGGTGTACCAATTCGACGAGCTTCCGAACAATCCGTGGAGGATCACGAGCGGCATACCCGCACTGTTGGTTCCGAATTGTTCATAACGCAAGGGCAGCGCTTTTCTTCTCTCGGAGTAGAAGTCCGTCATCCCTGTCCTTTCCACGCATTGCGGAACACGACGGTTTCAACGGGTTTTCTGTCCCGTTGGGAATGTTCGAGTTCCTTGTGTTTTTCGCTTAATTCCGTATCATCGCCCGGATATCCGATCACGATGAGGGTGATGAGCGTGTATGATTCCGGTATTTCGAACTCTTTCTTTATCTCTACGGGTTTGAACCCAGCTATCGGATGCGCAACAAGCCCTTCTTTAGTCGCCTGGAGCACGAGATTCTGAACCGCAAGACCAGTATCGAACAACGCATATTCCCGGTTGTCGTTCAGCTTGCAATCGAGCTCTGCTTTGGTAAGGACAAGCACCACGAGCGGAGCCTTTTTCGCCCAGTAATTCCCCTCTGAAAGATGCATTTTCACGCGGTTCAGTTCCTTTTCGTCGCTCACTGCGAGAAACCGCCACGGTTGATTGTTGAAACAGGAAGGGGCGAGTACAGCTGCGCTCAGAATCCTTTCCATTGTTTCTTCCGGCACGGGCGCGGTTGTCAGCCCGCGCCGGGCTCTCCTCTGCTCTATTTCACGCAGTATGCCGTTCATATGTGTTCCTCCTTCAAGCGCCTTTCCACTTCGTCAACGATCCAATCCGGAGTCGAAGCTCCTGAGGAAATCCCTATGCAGGCAAAGGCCCGGATCTCGTTCGGGATTTCGTCCGGCTCTTCGATATGCCAAGCCGGTTTTCCTGTGCCCTGCGCAGTGAGAAAAAGTCGTTTTGTGTTTGCGCTGTTCTTTCCTCCCACGATCAGAAACGCATCTACCGCTCCGGTCAATGCGAGGAGCGCGTCCTGTCGTCGCTGAGTCTCTGAGCAGATACTGTCATGGATTTCTATCGAGGGCTGTTTCGCTTTTAACACACTGCATATCGCTTCGTATTCGGACCTTTTCAAGGTGGTTTGACAGATCACCATGCTTCGCTCGGGAACCTCGAGGTACGCAGCCTGTGCCGCTGTTTGTATGACATCATACGTTTTTGCAAAACCCGCAAGCCCCTGAATTTCTCCGTGATTCTCGTCGCCCACGATGATGCAGTGGTATCCGCGGCCCGTGGATTCCCGCACCGTTCTCTGCGACTCAAGCACATTGGGGCAGGTGGCATCCACCACCACAAGACCCTTTTCCTCGAGAGCCTCGCGAACCTGTGGCTGAATCCCATGGGCACGTATGACTACAATACCCTTTTCTATGCGGATGGGGTCGTCTTCCATGACTACTCCCCGTTGACCGAGGTTTTCCAGATACATCCTGTTATGGATGAGAGGACCGAGGGAATATATGGGAAGTCCTTTGCGCTGTTGCAGAGTGTCTTCCATCATTTTCACCGCCCTCCTGACTCCCATACAGAATCCTATGACGTCGGAGCGGAGCACTGTTCTTGTATGTTTCATATCCGTGTTCCTGCTTCAATATACCAATTCCCCAGATATCTTTCAAATAATTCCGGAGAATCGGATTTCCAAGGCATACGTGTCGCAGAGGAAAGCGGCATTGGATAGTAATACTCTTCAGAAATGGTGTGAAGGTGAATTCCCTGCTGAACCTGTGGTACACGAGTACCGCAGGTTCAGGCGTACCGCAGATACGGATGTTGGTGTACGAGTGTGGGCGATCGTCATGCCTGCGGCACTACGGATATCGCCGATGCCGCAGGCATGATCCCTAGGAAGAAACATGAAGTGCCGAAGAAGCCATAGTGCAGTTCGTGGCTGCAGGCTGCAGCGCACAGAGGGCGAAACGCAGCCGTTTAACGTTTCTTCTTCTTTTTCTTCTTATGCTGCGCGCTATTCACGGCTGGGCCGGAAGTGCCGACCGCCTGCTTCAGGTCCTGCCCTGTTGTTTCGGCACCGCTGCCGGCGGCAGAGATAGCAGGAGCACCAGTTGATGCAATCACCGGAGCCTTTTTTTCTTCTTCCGTATCTTCTGCAACTTGCTCCTTGTGGGTTACGATACCCGGAATCTTCCCGAATTTTTTCGCATCACGGTTTTTCCGCCGCTTTTCGGAGAAATTCTGGAATGCGAGGAACAACGGAGAGGCTATGAATATCGACGAATATGTTCCCACAACAAGCCCAACGACCATGTTGAGGGAGAAATTTCTGATGTCGCCCGATCCGAAAATCAGGAAGGCAAGAATTGCCATCATCGTAGTCACGCCGGTGATCATCGTTCTGCCCAACGTTTGCGTGATACTCGTGTCTATGATCAGCCTCAAGTCGGTGTCCCGCATGATCTTGCCGTTCTCGCGGATACGATCGAACACGACGACCGTATCGTTTATCGAATAGCCGATGATGGTCAAGATCGCAGCTATGGTGGCTGTCGATATCTCTACCTGAAATACTCCTATAAATGCGATCATGAATAGCGCATCATGCACAGTGGCTAAGATCGTAGCGAGGGCGTACGTCCAACGGAATCTGAACCAGCAGTAGATGAATATGAGAAGCAGGGCTATGGCGACCAGATAGAACACCTGCCCGGTGAGGTCTTTGGAGAATCTGGGGCCTATATAAGCGGACTGTTTGAACAGCACCTGCTCTTTGCCGAATGCGTTCTGCAACAGCTCAATGACCTTCTGCCGCATGGTCTGTTCGAAGTCGGCGACCGTTCCCGGATCCTGTACACGGATGTTGAAAACCTGGTCGGTCTTTCTACCGGAACTCTGCAGCTGAATCGATTCGAGGGGGCTCAGCGCCTTTCGTACCTGCTCTATGGGAGCGCTCAGTTGTTCATCGCCTGCAAGCACCATGTTCAGCGTTACAGGGCCGGACATCAGGTTCTTGTCGTCGATTCCGATGATCCTGTACGAAGCTGCGCCGCCATCCGCCAAAGCAACCGCTTTTATGCCGTTAATGTCGGAGAGTTTCCGTACGACATCGTTCAAGGTCGGATTGTCCTCATAAGGGATAGCATATTCAGTAGGAGTAATCCCCTCTTCGATCTTCACATAGATGCCGCTTCCTGTAGCATTCATCGTTGCTTTCGCTGTTCCCGTATACGAGATTTCCAGAGCCTGCGGAGCGATTTGGACGCTCAGATTCACTCCGGCCTGGAAATCTATGCCGAGATTGAACCCTCCGCGCAGCAAGGTCGATACGATTCCGCCGACGATCAGGACTGTGGAAAGGGTGAGCAGTACGAATCTGTATTTTGTAAAGTGAATAATGCGCTTCATCTGCTTCTCCTCCAGGTTAAGCTGATCTTAGTCGGTTTGAACACATCGGAGACGAAATCGAAAATCAGCCTGGAAACGAACAGAGCCGTGAACACCGAGGACACGATACCTATCGAGAGGGTCACGCCGAACCCCTGAATCGGACCTGTACCGAGCTGCGAGAGGAATATCGCCGCTATAAACGTCGTAATGTTCGAATCCATGATTGTCCAGAACGCCTTGGAAAATCCTGCCTTAATCGCAGCCTGGCGCGACTTTCCTATGGCGAGTTCCTCCTTAATCCGTTCATAGATGAGAACATTCGCATCGACCGCCATGCCGACCGTCAGAATGCTGCCTGCAAGAGCGGTCAACGTCAGGGTAAGGCTGAACACCGAGAGTATTGCAACCAGAAAGAACACATTGAGGATGACTGCAATGATGGCGTTCAATCCGGCACCTCGGTAGTAAATGAGCATGAATGCTATGACCAGAGCAAATCCTACGATAGCTGCCTTGACACCTTGGTTGATCGCATCCTCTCCCATGCTGGCACCGATCGCCTGCTGGTTGATGATGGTCAGGTCCACGGGCATCGCTGCTGTTTTCAGAACCAAGGCAAGGTCGCTCGCTTCCTTAGCGTCGAACCCGGTCATCCGCACAGCATCCCGGATCGGCTCCGCTATGCGCGCGCCTGCCTTTACCTTTTCGTCCATCACTATGGCGAGCGTCTTGTTCACATTGGATTCGGTCAACTTGTAAAAGATTTCTCCCCCCTCTTTATCGAGGAAGAAGTTGATAATGGGCTGATTTGTCACAGGATCGCGCGATACCTGAGCGTCCTTGATATGTGTACCGTCCAATCCGATTTCTTTCTTTATGACGATGTACCGGACCCGCTGATCCAAGCCGTATTTGTCCTTCGTATAAAATCCCCGCACAACGAGTCCTGCGTCGATGATATTGGGATCGAGCGGTTGCTCGTCCGGACCAAGCCCCGCAGGGTTAGCCGCAAGGTATTGCTGGAGTTTCGCAGTAGCTTCGTCATCCGCAATATGGAAGTTGAGGCTTCCCTTGCCCATGAGGAAAGAACGTACCCGCTCTGGGTCTGCGGCTCCGGGAACCTCGATGGTGATCTGTTCGCTCCCCTGTCTGCGTATCTGAGGCTCGGTGACACCGAAACGGTCGATCCTGTTGTTGAGGATTTCCATAGCCTGGTTCATGGCCGCTTCTTTGTCTTGAGCAGAGGGCGCCTTTCCCAATTTGGCTTCCAAACTCTTCATATCCGCCTGAAGCACCACATTCAATCCGCCGGAAAGATCCAGTCCGAGCTGCATGGCCTTTCTGTTCAGTTCCTTGAGAGCGAATATCTCCTCCCTGTAGTGGTTTTCCAATTCGGCGAATGCCTCAGCCTGTGTCTTAAAGCCTTTCAATACCGCTTCCACAGTCCAGGTTTTCGGATTCGGCAGCTTTTCCATGCGATAGTTCACCTTCGCCTTTGCTACGAGAAAATCGTATTCGGCCGGCAGGGTTTCCTGCGGTTTTGTTTTTACGAGCTCTTCCAGCGTTTTCAGTTCCAAAGCCGCTTTTTTCTGCGCATAATCCCGAATCTGTTGTCTCGTCCCCATAGCAAGGGCTTTTTGCCCTTCTGGAACCAGGAAATACCACCGAACTGTGGGATAGAGAAACCACACTGCCACCACAATAACCAGCAGTATTATTAATAACCTCAGACGCTTACTCATGATATCAACTCCGGTTGGGTATCGATTAGCTTAGAACGAGAATCTTATGACTTTTCGCCTTCTTTGTCGGATTTATCGGCTGCGGCTTCAGCATCTTCTTTCTCGTCTTCTTTCTCCGCTTTTGCCGGACGCTGTTCCAGAACAGTGGCTACTGCTGATTTCGAGAATTCGATTTTCGTGTTGTCATCGACTCTCAGTATGATCGTATCGTCTTTGACCTGATGCACGATGCCGCGTATACCGCCGATGGTCGCAACGCGGTCACCTTTTTTCAGGTTATTCATCATATTCTGTGCTTCTTTTTTCTTCTTGTTTTGCGGACGGATGATGAGAAAATAAAAAATGACAATGACTAAAGCGAATGTGATGATGGTGGTGATCATCTGACCACTCGAGCTTCCGCCTTTGGCCCCGGCTTCCGGCGCTCCCAGTAACAGCGGTAGAACGGTAAATAGTGTATTCATGTGCACATATCCTCAATGTTAAAAGATTTAGTCACGCTACCATATATGGTTGCACTAGTCAAGGACTACACAAACATCGTTTTCTGTACCCCTTCAGGAATCTCGAAAACGCCGAAAAGCCGCTTCAGATCGTCGATGCTTTTGTAGGATGATCCAGAAGCTTTGTTGTAGAGCTCGAGCACCAGCATTTGCTCTTCCTCCTTCCCAGAAAAAACGGCAGAACAGAAAGCAGCTTTGTAAAGACCGGCCTCCGCGAGTTCACGGGTGGAAAGCCTACCGTATTTCCTGCAGCCGCGACTGTCGATCACTGCAGTATCCCCTTGGTATCCGATGGTGAATATGAACTCCTCGCGTTTCATGGTATTCCTTCGCACTCCTTGATATAGGATTTCTCCTGGTATATGCTCTAAAAATATCACATTAATTCTTCAACAGGAAGAAGATGCGAAGGAGTTTTACATGGCACCGGTGCTTCAGATCGATTGGAATATTTTCCCTTCGGGATTTTTGAAAACTCCGGGGCAGATAGCTTTTTTCGCCGCGATAATCATAGTGCTTTTCGGTGGTCTTCTCGCCTTCTTCATTATTCAAACAAAAGCGCAGATAAAACTGCGCAAGGAACAGGCTGAGCGGATGTACGCCTTAGCGCTCAAACGCCTCGGTCCGAATCCAGCAGAAATGAGCCTCATAGAAAAGATGATCGCCTTGCTTCCCCGTGAAGATATGAAATACGAGCTTTTGACCAAGCCTGCGGTGTTCAAACAGGTGGAAAAACTCGTCCTGCAGAAATATCCGAACCTGAAAGACGATGTGGTGGCATTGCGCATTCGGCTCAAGTTCGTCGCAACAGCGGAAGGAAAACAGATTGCAGGCACAGCCGAACTTCCGCAGAACCTCATCCTGACATTTGAAATGCCGAATGTCAGAAAATTCCGCGGCATCGTGCTTGAAACCACGCCGAAGGAAGTGCGGGTAAAGATCGAGCAGAAGGCTGTTCCTCCTGGCCCCGGAACAGCGCTGAAAGCAAGTTTTGTGCGAAAAGAAGGAGTGTATTCCTTCGAGACCACGGTAACATCCCTCGAAAAAAGCGTCATCGGTCTCGCGCATAGAGAAAATATAACGGTGATGCAGAGGCGGAAATACTTTCGCAGGGCGGTTAACAAGGAAATCCAGGTGCGTGTCGGAGGCTCCTATAAGAATTTTCTGCAGACAACCATGCTGGAAATAAGCGGAGGAGGCTGTACCATCGTCAATCCCGATGAGTTTTTTAAAGTCGGAGACGATGTGGAGATCGTCATGCGCACGAATCCCCCTTTAAAGCTCTTGGGAGAAGTGCTCAGAGTGGATAAGCAGGGCGAAAAAACCCTCGCTCATCTTTCCTTTCCTACCATCAAGGAAACCTTGCGGGACAAGCTCGTGGGCTTTGTCCTGAAAAGCTGACACGAGAGCGTCGAAAATGCTGGAGCTACTGGAGTACCTCCCCTAATAAAAAAACCGCGGCTTTAAGCCGCGGTTCGTATCAATCCTCGAGAATGCTCGCTGTTGTTCATCAATAAGGTGGCATTCCGCCCATGCCGCCCGCACCCGGGGCCGGAGGCGCAGCCTTTTCTTTCTCGGGAAGCTCGGTGATCGCACATTCCGTAGTGAGCAGAAGCCCTGCGATAGAAGATGCGTCCTGCAGAGCCGATCGGGTTACTTTCGCCGGGTCGATGATTCCAGCCTTCATCATATCGGTCCACACCATCTTCTGCGCATCGAAACCGACTCCCTTCTTTTCGCTCTTCGCGCGCTCTGCAACGATAGAACCGTCCAGTCCCGCATTCTCGGCGATCTGGCGGATCGGTTCTTCGAGAGCCCGTTTTACGATCTTGAAGCCGACTTTTTCATCTTCCGGGAATGAGGAAATGTCTGTTTTCTCGAGCGCATTCACAGCCTGAATGAGGGTTACACCACCTCCAGGGATAATGCCTTCTTCGATGGCCGCTCTGGTAGCGGAAAGAGCATCTTCCACTCTGTGCTTCTTCTCTTTGAGCTCCACTTCCGTCGCTGCACCGACATTGATGACAGCTACGCCACCTGCGAGTTTCGCAAGGCGTTCTTGCAGCTTCTCCCTGTCGTAATCCGACGTGGTTTCCTCGATCTGTGCCTTGATCTGGGCGATTCTGTCTTTGATATCTTTCTGTTTGCCTTCTCCGTTGATGATGGTGGTATTTTCTTTATCAACTTTCACCATCTTCGCCTTTCCGAGCTGGTTGAGCTCCACATTCTCGAGCTTCAGACCGAGCTCATCGGAGATGACCTGCCCACCAGTGAGGATCGCGATGTCTTCGAGCATAGCTTTTCTTCTGTCGCCGAAACCGGGTGCCTTGACTGCGCATGCACTCAATGTTCCGCGGATGGAGTTCACAACCAGGGTGGCGAGCGCTTCGCCTTCGACGTCTTCTGCAATGAGGAGTAATGGTTTTCCATTCTGAGCGACTTTCTCCAGTATGGGAAGAAGGTCCTTCATACTGGAAATTTTCTTGTCGTGGATGAGGATGAGGGGATTCTCCAATATAGTCGTCATGGTGTCGCGGTTGGTAGCGAAGTAAGGCGACAAATAACCTCTGTCAAACTGCATACCTTCCACAAAATCCGTGGTGGTTTCGATGGTCTTGGATTCTTCGACGGTGATAACTCCGTCTTTTCCTACTTTATCCATAGCCTGGGCGATTTCGTCGCCGATTTCTTTGTCGTTATTGGCGGAAATCGATGCGACCTGGGCTATTTCTTCTT
>CAZWAS010000039.1:17883-23814 GCA_964631915.1 uncultured Spirochaetales bacterium
GATTTCTTTGGATGCTTTCTTTATCTCTTCGACAGCGATATCCACTGCCTTGTCTATTCCTCGTTTGATTCCCATGGGGTTGATACCAGCGGCGACCGATTTAAGTCCTTCTTTTATAATGCTGTACGCAAGAGCTGTTGCAGTAGTGGTACCATCGCCGGCAACGTCGTTGGTCTTGGTGGCCACTTCTTTGAGAAGCTGTGCTCCCATGTTCTCATACGGATCTTCCAGTTCCACCTCTTTTGCAACCGAAACGCCGTCCTTTGTTACTGTCGGAGCACCAAATTTCTTGTCGAGAAGAACATTTCTTCCCTTCGGCCCCAGAGTTACAATTACAGCTTTTGAAAGTTTTTCCACTCCGCGAAGCAGGGCTCGCCTCGCTTCTTCGTTAAACAGTAACTGTTTTGCCATACTAATTCCCTCTCTTTCCTAGTTTTATTCCTCTATTATTGTTTTGAGTATTAGAAACCTGTTTGAACTTTACTTATGGAAAAGATACACATACTTTTTTCAATCATCAAGAAAAATTTTTTGATTTTTAGCTCATCTTTCTCCTCTTGACTTTATAAGGCTTTTGAGGCACTAAAGAAACTCATGGATGCTATCCCACAGATCCAGATACTGTTCCTTGTCCGATGTGCGCACCCATCGAGGGGAGAGAAAACCATAGAGACGCTCGCCGAAACCCTCAACTATCTATCTCAGGACGAAATCTTAGGATCAGCGCCGCTTCACTGGTCCTTTTCCACTGTTCCGGCTCTCGAACAGGCGGACCCCAAAGCCCGACAAACGATCCGCCTTTTGCGGGCACGGATCGAACAAGGCGATTCGCTTTTATATAGCGGATATACAGGGGTTCCTCTTCCTGTGCTCACACAGGAGGAAATGAAAAAAGAACACGAGTTCTGCACGCATAATCCCTGGAAATCCGGCAGCAGAGAGGTGTTCGGTATTCAACCGAATTATTTTCTTCCATTATTTTCTGATTTTCTCAGGTCGCCAGGGATATTCGCAGAGGAAACGGAACAGCAATGGAGATATCTTTCCGTTCTGCCGTTTCTGAGAGGAGAACAACCGTTCCTATTCGGGTTGCCGTGTTTCAGGCTCGACACGCAGAGGCCGGAGCTTTTCCGACATGCGACCAAGGAGCTGAAAAAAATCGGGAAAAATCTGATGGTTGTTACTTTTTCCGTTCCCGCAGAGCATGTGGGCGGATTAAAACACGTCTCGGACTGGTACAGAGATCTGAGAAGAAAACCGCATCCTCCCGGCTTCGTACGTATAGATGCGATAGGGGATATTTCTTGTCACAGCATACCGATTCCCCGCCAGGCAGCCATAGCCATAGATCCTTTCATGCGTTCGCACTGGATAAAAGCCGGGAAAATCCGCCATGAAAGCCGGAGCGGATCGGATGCAGCCATACGGAAAATACTGAAGACGATCCAGTGGTCAGATGAAAAGGGGATTGCCGACATGGAAATCCCTGAAAAAAAGAAGGATGCCCCTGCTCCAGTGCTCCTCGCACACATGCCCGGCCACGCGGAACTGCAGGAAGGAGACCTCTGCGTGCATCTGCGCGGCGGAAGATACTGCGGACTCAGCCGCAGTTACGGGGAGATGGCGAGCGGCAAAACCGCTGTATCGTACATAGCCAGCATGAGAAATACGCATGCGTTCGAAACGCAGGAGGCCTTTTCCTTCGAGAATGGAAACAAGCGCGGGCTTAAGGGGTTGCTCGTTCTCAATGCCCGCGGATTGAAAAAAGAAGGAACCCTTCAGGTCGAATATTTTTTCGTGGACGAATTTCCCTCTCTGTTCATATCCGTCACGGTTTCGTATCCGGTTTTTGAAAAAACCGCTTTTATCAATACATATGCACCGCTCGAACTCCCCCTTATCTGTTTGGGAAAAGATGAGTCAGTAAAAATCACCAGCCTGTTCCCGGATGGAAATTCATATTCGCAGGCTCTGCCCTGCAAAGACTGCGATACGTTCGTCTCGGGAAAAACCTTCTTTTTTTCCGCCCACTCCCTTTCCCTTATGGTGAGCTTTCCCGACATTTTTGAAAAAACCGTCGACATACTTCCTCTTCGGATAAGGACGGACAAAGGGAGCGGCATTCTTTCTATCAACCCCAGAGGGAGCTACGGTCCCGTGCACACGGGCAAAATCTCTGGCATACGGGAGCATTTCACGCTCATGCTCGCTATGAGCTCCGAGCAGGACTCGCTATCAGATACTGTACCACGGAAAATCGTCGAAGAATTAGAACCTTCCTGGATTTCAAAACAGTGATCAGCTAATTTGTTCCACCACGATCTTGCCTTTCGTTTTATCGAGGTGAAATCTGGATTTTGTCATCTCCTTGGTGACTACATACGACACTTTGCATATCGTAATCATAACGCCCGGATATACCGTATCCCGCACAAGGATTTCCGCCTCCTCGTTTTTGTACAGCTTTTCGAGGAGGGAACTGATGTATGCGGAAAGTTTTGCGCTTTCCTCGAAAATTTGCTGGCGGGTCTGTTCCAGACGCGGGTTCGGCCCTTTTTTCAAAAGCCGCTCCGCCTGCTGAAGCTTCAGACCCAGAGCGAGGTGTTTTTCCTTGGAGAGTTTGAGTTTCCGTTCAATGACAAAATCGATACCGCAGTGAATCTCGGTGAGCGTACCCGAAGGGGTGCCGAGCTCGTTCGTGACAACACCGTTGCCGGCATGAACTTCCCCTCCGACGATCTTCCCTTTTTCGGCCATTTTCAGAGACTCGAGCGTGAAAACCTTGCAGTTCAACAGCGCAGACTTTATCATGATCGAACCACGGGTTTCGAGCGTACAGTTTTCGGCGAATTTAGCCTGTATATCGCCGCCGACTCTCACGAGTCCGGGCTGTCTGCCTATTATGCCTTGATGAATGATCAGGTTTTTTTTACACAAGACCAGCGAAGCATCCATAGTACCCTTGCAGGTTATGGATCCGCCGGAAAAAACCCTGAACCCGTCCTTGATTTCGCCCGTAATAGTCACATCCCCCGGAAACGAAACATGGCCTGTGTGATAATCCACGCTCCCTTTTATCTCGAGGGTGTCGCTCACCCAGAACGTGTTATCCTTTTTCGAAAACTGACCGCTTATGGTGGCGAGCACCTTTCCGTCTTTCAGAACGGTGTTTTCTCCGTGATTGAGCTGTACTACTTCTTTTTTGGGAAAAGGCTGTACCTGCCCTTTTACATCGGTTCCTTCAGTTCCAGACTTCTTGGGCACGACCACTCCGAGCACTTCCCCCCGTTTAACGAGGATGATGGGACTGATCGCCTTGAAGTCTATGGAAGATTGCTCATCCTCTACGCGGAAAACCGGCTTGAAAAACCGTTTTTGAAGCTGGATATGTGCGGGAACTTCGGGTTCAGCCGGAGTTCCCTTTGCAATGACAACGCCCTCCTTGCGCCTGTGCTCTGTGTTGCATTCGAATATGGTTTCGCGGATCGTATCCCAATCTACTCCATGCACAATGCCTTCTGCCTGAAGCACTTTTTCCATGTATTCGAGATCGAGCGGCTTACCGCCGCCCACAGGCGGAGAGAATACCCCCAGCGCAGTCATTCCATCATCAGAGATCGAGACTTCCACTGTGCCGTCATTTTTATAAAGAGAAGTCCGTTTTTCGTCTTTTTTATGGTCCTGCATCGTGTTTGTACTCAAATTTCGGCGAAAGCAATAAAAAAATCAACAGATCAATCCCTATTTCAGCGCTTCCGAACAGATATCTCAGAGGAAGAGAGGGGGGAGCAGGCCATCCGTGCTCGGACAGTCCTCGGCGCAGACGCCTACGATACTTCGCATGTATATGCGCGCGAGTCAGAATTGCTTATTCTCCATTGACTATCGGCCGAATACACCCCACTATACATGCCATGAAAAGAATATGCGTGTTCTGCGGTTCGAGCTTCGGCACAAATCCCGCATATGCCGAGGCAGCCCGACAACTCGGAGACGCTCTGGCAAAGCTGGGCATGGATCTCGTGTACGGAGGTGGGAACATCGGGCTCATGGGAGAACTCGCCAGGAGAGTGCTTTCGCGGAATAGGAAAGTCACTGGGGTGATACCAGAATACATCCACAGCAAAGTGGAACAAAACAGGGACCTTACGGAGCTCATAGTCTCTAAAGATATGCACGAGCGCAAAGCGACCATGTACCGGCTCTCGGACGGATTCATCGCACTCCCCGGAGGAGTGGGAACCCTCGAAGAAGTCCTCGAAATATTCACCTGGTCCCAGCTCGGATTCCATTCAAAGCCGGTCGGGATCCTCAATACCGAAGGTTTTTACGACGGACTCATCGCATTCCTCTCCGACCTCGCGAAAGAGGGGTTCGTCAAGAAAGGACATTTGGAAAATCTCCTCGTGGAAAAGGATCCGGAAGCGCTCCTCGCGCGTTTCGGAACATTCAAGCACCACAGGGAGGACAAATGGGTCAAATGAGCGGCTGATCAGAAGCTCCCGTATTCCCGAGCCGCCTGAGTCATGGAACTTGCATAAACCGCGGATTTGACTTACACTGCTATCGGTATAAGCGCCGGCCATCCGATGCATACTAATACCAAGAATAATATCCATTTCGAAATGCCCGGAGAGACACTGTGAAAAAACTGACGACAGAACAAATCATGATGAATGCATGGAAAACCCATACGGCGGTGCCTGCATTCAATGTCCCTTACCTGCCCATGATGGAACCGATCATCGAAGCGCTGCGCGACACGAAAACCTTCGGACTTATAGAAGTCGCACGGCTCGAATGGGTACGGTTCGAAGCAAAAAGCCAGAAAGCCATATACGACGAATATCAAAAACTGAAAGACGAACGGTTCACGCGGCTTCATCTCGATCATGTTCCGGTCATCGATGAAGACCACAACCGAGTGGATTTCATGCCGATCATCCAGACAGCATTGGACCTCGGCTACGAATCGGTCATGGTGGACGGTTCGCGGCTTCCCTTCGAGGAAAACATTCAGGCTTCGAAACAGGTTGCGGACATGGCGAGGAAATACGGCGTCCCGGTCGAGGCGGAGCTCGGTGCCGTCATGGGGCATGAAGTCGGTCCTCTCCCCCCGTACGAAACGCTTTTCGCATCCGGGAAAGGGTTCACGGATCCCGAGGAAGCCGCCGTATTCGTGAAAAAATCCGGTGTGAGCTGGCTCTCTGTAGCCATCGGAAACATCCACGGGGCGATCCAAGGCGTGCTCAAGGATCAGAAAAAGGTGGAAGCGAAACTCGATATCGAACACCTGAGCAAGATAAACGAACGGACGCGCATCCCCCTTGTGCTGCATGGAGGAACTGGTATCCAGCCCGAGTACATCAGAAAAGCGGTGGGATGCGGCATTACGAAAATCAACATCGGAGCAGCCATACGACAGCCGTATACGAAACTCGCAGAAAAATCAGTGAAAGAAGCGCAGAAAGCAGTCTACGACGAAGTGGTGGTGCACGTGAAAGACATACTCAGGATAGCAGGCACAGCAGCAACAGTGAACCCCGTATAATCGAGCAGGAATACGGGCGGCACGTACGCAAAAAGGAGGAGGATGTATGAAACGTGAACGGCTCACTTTTGCCTTATTTTTCGGGAATTGGGGATTTTTCCCCGCATCCTTCATCAAGGAAGCGCGAACCGAAATTTCGGAGAGGTTGCGTACGCTCGGCTACGATTCGATCATGCTCGATGAGCACCTCACGCGGCATGGAGCAGTGGAAACCGTGAAAGAAGGAAAAATCTACGCGGATTTCCTCAAAGCCCACAAGGGAAAGTACGACGGCGTGATTCTCTCCCTTCCCAATTTCGGAGACGAAAACGGAGCCGCTGCTGCTCTGAAAGAAGCGGATGTCCCCATCTTCGTTCAGGCATATCCGGACACGCTCGATA
>CAZWAS010000039.1:23824-28497 GCA_964631915.1 uncultured Spirochaetales bacterium
GCGCCTGCATTCAGGCGGGATTCTTTCTGCGGAAAGTTCTCCATACTCGACGTGTTCAAACAGAACTCGATTCCGTTCACCATACAAAAACCCCATACGGTGCACCCGAAAAGCGAAGCGTTCGCACACAATATTGATCATTTCGCAAGACTCTGCAATGTGGTAAGACACATGAACCATATGGTGGTCGGCGCCATAGGAGCGCGTACTACTGCGTTCAAAACGGTCCGGATAGACGAACTCGCCCTGCAAAAGTATAGGATCACTGTAGAGACCCTCGACCTATCCGACATTTTCCAGCGGGTGCGGGCGAAGAAGAATTCGGATGCGGATGTCCTTAAAAAACTGCAGGCACTCGAATCCTATACCACCTGGCCCGGGGTACCGAAAAGCGCTCTTATGAACTTCGCGAAGCTCGGCACGGTGTACGACGATGTGATCGCAGAATACGAAATGGACGCTGTAGCAATTCGCTGCTGGATGGAGCTGGAAAAAGAGCTCGGCATAGCCCCCTGCGTTCTCTTGAGCGAGATGAACGAACGAGGAGTGGTGGCAGCATGCGAAGTCGATGTGGGCAACGCAGTCATGATGTATGCTCTCTCGAAGGCTTCGGGGAGCCCTGCAACGGTTCTGGACTGGAACAACAATTACGGCGAAGAAGAAGACAAGTGCATACTTTTCCATTGCGGCCCCACGCCGAGGAGCATGATGAGCGCCGCCGGAAAAGTGACCGACCATCCTATGCTTGCCACGAGCCTCGGGCCCGGCTGCTCCTACGGCCCAAATCAGGGACGCATGATCCCAGGACCGATAACGTACGGGAGCCTCCTCACAGAAGATGGGGAAGTGAAACTCTTCCTGGGCGAAGGGGAATTCACAGCCGATCCGATACCGGAAGATTTCTTCGGCTGTGCAGGGGTCGCGCAGATCCAGGATCTACAGGATGTGCTCCTCGCCATAGGCTATATGGGGCACAGACATCACGTGAGCGTGACCCCAGGCCATGTGCTCGCGCCGCTTTCAGAAGCACTGTACAAGTATATCGGATTCGAAGTGACGAGCTTTCAGGGTTGAACGACGTCGGCTATCGGAATATCTACGGCATCTTTCCTGACCACCTCATAGACCGCGTGATCGACGAAGAGGTCTATCATGTCCGGATCGAACTGAGTTCCCTTGCATCTGAGCAACTCTTCGATCGCATGATCGAATGAAAGAGCGAGCCTATACGGTCGCGTGGATGTCATAGCATCGAACGCATCCGACACCGCTACGATCCTGACGAGTATGTCGATATCCTTTCCTCCCAGACCGTCCGGATAACCCTGGCCGTTATACCACTCATGATGGCTCCGTATGACCTTGAGACACGGGTAGAAAAACTCGACATGCTTGACTATGTGCTCTCCTATCACCGGATGCATTCGGAAATTCTGAAGTTCCTCGGGAGAAAGTGTCGTGGATTTGTGGAGCAGGCTTTCGGAAATTCCGATCTTGCCTATATCGTGCAGAAGAGCACCGTATTCGAGCGCCTCTCTGGCAGCGCTGTCCAGTGCCACATAGTTCGCCAGCTCCAGAGACAGCATTCTTACCCTGTTACAGTGGCCCCGCGTATAGGTGTCCTTCGCTTCAATGGTTTCAGCGAGCACCTTTACGGTTTCCAGGTTCGTCTGCTGAAGCTTGCTGTACGCCTCGAACAACTCCCTGGTCCGTTCTTCGACTTTCAGTTCCAGCGATTTCTGATACTCAAGATTTTCCCGCGTCAGACGCTCGTTCTCAAGGAGCACATCTCTGTACTGGATAGCCCGTTTTATGGTTTCGATAACCTCTTGTTTTGAAGCGGGTTTGACGAGGTAATCGAAGGCTCCGCGTTTCATGGTGTCGATCCCTATCTCGATATCGGATGTGGCTGTGAGCATGATGACAGGTGTATGGGGAAGCAGGTCTTTTATATGTACCAACACTTCGTTCCCCTGCATTCCCGGCATACGGATATCGAGAAGGATGCAATCTGGCCGGCACCCTTGCTCTCGAATGAGGTGTAGCGCTTCCGTCCCGGATGCGGCAACCGCTACGGCGAATCCTGCCTGTTCCAATCCTATGCTGAGCACTTTCCGGACTGCGGGGTCGTCGTCCGTAACGAGCACCGAATGTCTGTGATTCCCATTCATTCGAATATCCTTTTCCGCTTCCGTGCAGGTCTTGTCCAGGGGATGAGGAACGGCACCTTCCGCTTATAGTCTTCGTAATCGGCGAAGAGTTTCGGGAACACGTATATATCCTCGAAAAATACGAGAAGGAAGTCAAGTACCACCATGACGGCAGTGGCTATGAGCACATCGACATCGCGGAGCCATAGGTTCAGAAACACGCAGGCCAGGGAAAACCAGAGGAAACCCGGATGACGCACCAAGGCATAAGTTCCCTGTGCATAGGCTCTGCCGTCCTTTCTCGTGGTGCGCGCGGCAGGAAGCATGAATTCGAGAAACACCGAGTATATCAGCAGAAAAAAAGATACGATGCATAAGAAAAGCGGAATCAGATACCATGCAGAAGGCATCGAGGAAGGAATAGTGAAAACGACAAGAAAAACAAGTGAAGCTGTAATGGAACCGTAGCCGATAATAGAAGATATCAGCGCAGAGAACTTCATCGCACGGACCTGGCACAGGTCAGAGAGAAAAAGGGCCGAGAAGCCGAGGCTGCCTATCAAGATTTCCATGGGGGACATTATAGCCCAGATTTTTGTTTTTGTGCGATACAAAACGTGGAGATGTGCTACCATGAGACCGGTTCATGGGAAATCGACTTTTCAAACTCTCCATGATATAATCCTTTTCAAACATAGGGTATGGAAGAATGATCATTGATATATCGTCGTTGATTCCCGCAGTATCGTTCATTCTCTACATTCTCTTCACTGTGTTCGGCCTGCTCCAGCACAAACAGGAAAGGATACGCTGGCCTTTCATCGGGTACATGTTCGCAATGGCAGTATGGAGTTTCGGCTCGTTCATGATGCATGCGAACACTGGTTTGGCCACACCGATTTTCTGGAATCGCTTCATGGTCGCAGGTATGCTCTGCGGTCCCATGATCATATTCCATTCCATGCTCGACCTGTTCGAGAAAAAAAGGAAACAGTACCGCATTCTCCTGTACCTCGGGTACGTCATCTGCGGATTCCTCCTGTACCTCAATTTCAGAGGAAACATCGTATCCAAGGCATGGTTCGAGGGCAATCAGTTTTACTATTCGCTTGACAGAGGTGCCTTTATAGCCTACGGCCTGAGCTATTTGTACCTTCTCCTCTGCATCTTCATCCTGTTTGTGGAAATACGGAGAACGGTGGACGTTCAGGTTATGAGAAAACTCAGGCTCCCGCTCTTCGGAGCTATTATCATGCTCATCGGCGTACTGATAAATATCTACGAGCCCATAGGCAGATATCCCATAGATCTATTCTCAGCATCGATAAACGCCATCCTCATATTCTATGCGATTTATCGATACAGGCTGGTGAATTATTCGTCCTTCGTACTCAGGGCGGTGCTATATTTCGTGCTCATAGTCGTAAGCGCATTCGTGTTTTACGGTATTATTTGGATATTCTCCGAAACCGTATACCATGTTCCGTTCGAATATGCGTTTCTCCCATCCCTCGTTCTTGGGGCAGCGGCGTCAGTCATTTTTCAGCCGCTACGCAAAGGAACGCTTTCGTTCATGGAACGGCTCTACTTCGGAAAGCGCTTTGAATACAACAGAAGCCTGAGGAGCTTCTCAGAAAGCCTCATTTCCATCACCGATCTTTCGAATCTCGGAGAGGTAACGATCCAGAAAGTCGTGGAAACCTTCGACCTCGAATGGGCAAGCATGTTTGTGCTCGATTATACGGCTCGGAATTATCGTATGATCGCATCGAAAGGCCTGCACCCGGAACACGAGGCGAACGAAAACACGACCTTGAGCAGGAATTCCGCACTGATAATCGAGATAACGAAAAGCAATACTATGCTGCTCCGGCAGAACCACCAAATTCCCGCGGATCTGGAATTGCCCTTCCTCAAAAAAAACGGCACTCACATCCCGAGCGGCATCATTCCCCTTATGTTCAAAGATCGCCTGAACGGCTGCATACTGCTCGGCCCGAGCAAAGAGAAAGATTATTTCAATCTGTTCGAAATAGAGACGCTGAAGATCCTCGCGGGTCAGTGTGCGATTTCTCTCGAAAACGCGATTTCTTTCGAGCGGCTCAAGCGACAACAGAAAAAACTCCAAGCTCTGAACAACGAGCTCGCCATAAGCAGAAACAAACTCGAAGCCTTTTTCGACGGCATAACCACTCCCATATCGATTCAGGATATCAATTACAACATCATCATGGTGAATCTAGCTGCGACTAGGTATTTCAACGCCGCTTACAAGGATCTGATCGGAAGCAAATGCTATAAGATGTTTTTCGGCCGGAACAAACCCTGCGAAAATTGTATGGCTCAGGACTGCCTCCATACATTGCTTCCCTTCGGTATAGAACGCAAAGAAGAACAGGCGAACGTCACCTTCGCCATACATTTTTATCCTATCAATGTTCCTATGGGGTGGGATAAGCTCTTCCTCGAATTCTTCCAGGATATAACGCAGCAGAAACGACTGCAGGAGGAACTCATCCAGTC
>CAZWAS010000039.1:28519-30912 GCA_964631915.1 uncultured Spirochaetales bacterium
GGTATCGGCACCCTAGCATCTGGCATGGCGCATGAAATCAACAATCCGCTCGCAGGCATAATCGGGACTGCGGAAATTATGACGGATATCCTCGAACCCGGCTCCAAACTGTACGAATACGCACAGGATATCATCAAATATTCCAGAACCGCATCGGAAGTCATAAAGGATCTCACCACCTATTCGAGACGAGAGCGGGGAGATCGGGCATCGGTCAACGTCACAGACGCGATAGAATCCGCGCTCAAGCTTGCGCAACGGGGAATGAAATTTGAAGGAATAACCGTAGAGAAAAAATACGAAGGAACCCCTTTCCTCGAAGTGAACTTCAATGAACTGCAGCAGGTGTTCCTGAATCTCATCATAAACGCGGTTCAGGCCATGGAAGGAGGCGGTGTACTTTCGATCGAATGCAGGCCAGATGCGGAGAATGTCTACATCGCCATCAACGATACCGGATACGGCATAGACGAAAAGAACATCGATAACATCTTCAACCCTTTCTTCACGACCAAGGAACCAGGCAAAGGCACCGGGCTCGGGCTCAGCATAGCGCAGCAGATCATCTACAGCCTCGGGGGAAGGATTTACGTATCGAGCTGCGTCGGCGAGGGAACACAGTTTGAAATATACATACCCCTCGTCGAAGAAGAAAAGTGGAGGATCCACTTCACGAACGCGAGAAGACCGCACGAGAAAGAGGATGTGTTTTTTCTTCAGCGGAAAATTCTCGTAGGGGAAAAGGGATACCTCGAAGAAAGCATACGGAGGAAAGAGGACGAAATTGCCTATCATATAGTAGCGTACAAGGGGCTTCAACCCGTGGGCACCGTATCATGCATCACTCCGGACATGGTGAGCAAATTCCCCATAGAAAAGCATTTCCGCTTGAACGGACACAAAGAAGGGAAACGCTGCGTGGAAATCGACAGGCTTGCGGTGCTCAGGGAAGAACGCGGCTCCATAGTGCCACTCGGCCTCATGACGCTCGCTTACCTTTACGCAAAGGCGAAGGGAGCGGAACGGTTGTTTCTCGACGTATTTTCGGACGAAAAAAAACATATCAATATGTACAAGAAACTCGGATTCAAAGCGATAGGCGAATACGAATCGCCGCTTCCCGTCACGGTCATGATGCTCGACTACAAGACTGACTATGAGAAGACCGCAAGCCGCATGGAGCAGTTCGTGAAGCCATTTATGGCCAGGCTCGTAAAACGGATGGATTTTTCCGACGAGGATAGGGAAGAGATTCTCAAAGCGGTCGAACACGTGGTCACATCGCCTGAACCGGCGAAATCCAACGCGGAATCGGAATGACCTGCATCATTTGAATCCACCGCCCCGAACCGTATCGAGATACACCGCTACCAGGATGACACCACCCCTGACCATCATCTGATAGAAACTCTGCACACCGAGAAGCACCATGCCGTTCTGCAGGATTGCGAGGAGCAGAACTCCTATAAGGGTTCCGACGATTTTCCCTTTGCCGCCCGAAAGGCTTATGCCCCCCAAGATGACCGCGGTAATAACATCCATGAGAGAAGCTTCCCCTGCATTCGGCATCGCAGCACCCACCTGCGATACAAAGGTGATGCCTGCAACACCCGCTGCGGCAGCGCTCACGATCATACCCCAAAACCTTACCATTTTGATGTTAATTCCGGACAGGTAGCTCGCCCTGGAGTTGCCTCCCACCGCATACACTTTTCTGCCGAACGCCGTGTATTTCAGGAGCAGAAAAACCACTACGAAAATCACGGCAAGGATGTAAATGGGAATCGGGATGCCGAGAAACCTTCCTCTGCCGAGCCCTTCGAAAAAAGCACCTGTCACCATGACGACCCTCGATTCAGTGAGCAGATACGCAAGACCACGGAATATGGCCATGGTTCCCAGAGTCGTAATAATCGGGCTTATCCTCAGGAATGCTACGGAGAACCCGTTCAGGGCTCCACATGCGAGGGCTATCAGGATTCCGATGATTATTACCCAAACGGTGCTCACGCCGTTCCTGTGCGCAAGGGCCACGATGGATGTGGATAACGCCAGAATAGAATACTGGGAAACGTCCATGGCACCTATGAGCATGGCTACGAACAATCCTGCAGCCATAATACCCATGATCGCTGCGTTGGACAGCACGTTCAGGATATTTTTGATGCTGAGGAAATATGGCGAAAGAATCGTGAACACGACACAGAGCAGAATCAGCGCGATGATAAGGCTCACTATTTCGCCCGAATCTTTAAGGGCGGTCACGAATCGGTTCTGTCGCGCGATAGTTCCCACCGGACCTGCTTCAACCTTCATGGGGGAACCTCCTAGTAACCTTCGATTGGTTCCCATATCGGGCACCTAATCGCTTATTGCGCGACGTACATGGAAGT
>CAZWAS010000039.1:30986-33698 GCA_964631915.1 uncultured Spirochaetales bacterium
AAAAGGGTTTAGGGGTGCCCATATGTTTTTTCTCCTATGGCGCTGTACAAGAGTTTTTCCTGGGTATATTCTCCCTTTTTCATCTCTGCGGTTATTCTCCCACCGTAAACCGTATAGATCCTGTCGCATATCGACATGATTTCGGGCAATTCCGACGAAACTATGAGTATCGCTATGCCCTTCTTGCAGAATTCTTCAATGATTTTGTAGATCTCAACTTTTGCCCCCACATCTATGCCTCTGGTGGGTTCGTTCAATATCAGGACATGGGGATCAGTCATCATCCATTTCGAGAACACTACTTTCTGCTGGTTTCCTCCGCTCAGGCTTTCGACGGCAGCGTTGAGCGAAGGTGTTTTCACATTCAGTTTGCGTATCCAGTCCGACACCAGCCTCGTCTCTTTGCCGAGGTTCAGAAACAGCTTTCGTTTGATCTTGTCCAGGGAAGCGAGGCTGACATTGGCTTTTACGCTGTGTATGAGTACGAGTCCATCCACTTTCCGTTCAGCGGGGAGATATGCTATGCCAGCTTTCAAGGCCTGGTACGGATTCGATGCAGAGACCTTCTTTCCCCGGATTTTGACTATTCCTGTTTTTCTCTCGCGTGCTGCGAACAGCGTTTCCACGATCGCAGTTCTGCCAGAACCCATGAGTCCGTACAGCCCTACTATCTCGCCTTTCCTAATGTAGAATCGCACATCGTGGATATCGTCACCAGACAGGTCTTCCACTTCGAATACGACTTCGCCCGGCTCCCGCGAACCGATGGGAAACATTTCCTCTATGGTTCTTCCTACCATCATCTCTATCAGTTCTTTTTTGTTCGTATCCGCGGTCCGCTTGAGCCCCACTCGCCTGCCGTCGCGCATAACCATGACCCGGTCGGATATCTCGAACACTTCGTCGAGCCTATGAGATATGTAGATGATGGATTTTCCCTGCGATGCCAGCTTCTTAAGAATGTCGAAAAGAATCCGTATTTCCTCCTCGTTGAGTGCCGAGGTAGGCTCGTCCATGACGAGCACCCGAATGTCGGAAGAGACGGATTTCGCAATTTCGACTAGTTGTTTTTCCGCAACCCGCAGTTTTTCGAGAGGGGTGAACGGATCGTACGGAAGGCCCAGCTCGTCGAGCAAGGCCTTCGTTTTGGCAAAGAGAGCTTTGTAATCGATGATCCCGAGTGGCCCTTTTCTCGGCAACTTTCCGAGAAACACATTCTCCGCAATGGACAACCCTTCGACATTGTTCAGCTCCTGGTACATCACGTTGATTCCTCTGTCCAGGGCGTCCTTGGGGGTGTAGAGCTTGAGCTCTTGTCCGTCCAGCAGAATGGTACCTTCATCCGCCGAATAGGCGCCGGAAAGTATTTTCATGAGGGTCGACTTCCCTGCACCGTTCTCCCCCAAAAGCGCGAGGATTTCTCCCCGCTTCAGTTCGAGGTCAACGGAATCTACGGCGAGCACACCCGGAAAGGTTTTTTTCATACCCCGCATTTCAAGAATCAACTCAGAATTCATCGAGAAGTCCTCCCCCGCGTCTTCCCGCTGCCGGAAACGTATATTTTATTTCTTCTTGGGATAATACTGCTCGATATTGTCCGCAGTAAGTACAAAATGCTTGGGATTCATTTCTTTCGGTACATCTTTGCCGTCAAGTATGTCTATCATCCAAGGGATGAGGAAATCGCCATATTTTTCCGGCGTGTAAGCGACGGATCCGATCCAGATGTTTCCCTTACCCGCCCTCACCTGTTCCTGGAAAGGAGTGTCTCCGCCGTGGGAAACAATCCAGCAGTCTTTCTGCCTGCCCACGGTTTCCAATGCCGAAAGGGCGCCGAGCCCTCCCTCGTCATTGTTTGTCGCAAACACGATATTCGACATCTTAGGATTCGCAGTGAGAAAATCCGTGACTATGGTTTTCGTTTTCAGAGCATCGCCCGTGTTGTCGAACCAGAACACTTTGTTGTCAGGGAAATTAGGAAATGTTTCTTTGAACCCTTCTAGTATGCCTCCCATACGCTTGTTCAACTCATCGCCTCCGCCCTGGTAGTAACAGATCGCTATCGCATTCACCAAACCGTTCCAATCCTTTTTCACCCGTTCCGCCAGGTACCTGCCGAGAACTTTCCCCGCTTCGAGGTTGTTCGCTCCGAAATAATACGTGCCTTCTGCTTTGACGTCGCCCGATACGACTTTCACGCCTTGAGCATTCGCTTTTTTCGCAAAGGTCGCAGTGACCTCAGGAATCCAGTTGAACTCGAAAATCGCGTCTGCACCCTGAATGAGGAACGTCTCGAGGTTATTCGTGACTTTGGATGCGTCCATCATCGCCTCTGCGTACAGAAGTTCGACGCCGTATTTCTTGCAGTTTGCCGCGATGCCTTGATGGACCTTGTAGCAGAACTCGTGGGAATCGCTGTAGTTGTCGAATCCGATCTTGTACGCTCTTTTTTCGCACCTGTTTTCGTCTCCGCCGTCTTGCCGCCTTCCTTTTGACCTCCTGCGAACGCAGAACCAGCAGCAAAAAGCATGGCAACTGCCATAAGAACTGCAACCGACACGGCACAGCTTTTCTTTTTCATTTTCTGTCCTCCTTTTATCCCTGTTTCAAGCCCTTTGATGGTTTCCAGTTGCATTTTATTATAGATCATCATGATAAAGAAGTCAAGATTAATTTATCAAATTTTCTCACTATTCTTCATTGATATTCATC
>CAZWAS010000040.1:0-21496 GCA_964631915.1 uncultured Spirochaetales bacterium
CAAAATTGAGTATGGGAGCGAAGGTTCCCTTCGCATCGAAAATACCGAGATAATCGAACCAGAGGATTCCGCCCAAAGACAATACGATCACCAGAAGGAATAATACGAAAATTCTTAAACCCGCTCCGGTTCTTCGCTTATACTTGGCCACTGGTCATCCCCTCCCGAACGAATTCCCTCGCACGCGCACCTGTGCTAATATCGTCCAACACCTTCATCTCTTCCTGCATCTGCTCTCTATAGTATTCATCGGCTCTTTTTTCCTTGAGCTTTTCGAGTACTTTGCGTTCCTTGGACACGGCGAGGTATTGCTTCTGTATCTCTTCCCGCTCCAGTTCCCGAATCGCGAGCTCTTTTTTAAGTTTTTCCGCCTTGCGTTCGAGTCTGGCCATGAACAGCTCCATAGTTTTCAATCCGTTCACATCGTTTCCGAACAACTCATACCTCCGCCTGAAACTCCTCGATTTCTCCGCAAGCACATCCTTTATCTCGTTTTCGAGAGACACACATATACCGGTTATAACCGCCAGCTTGAGCTCCCACTCTCGCTCTCTGTATTTGCGGATATCGAGGAGCCGTTCAAGTCTGAACCGAAATTTCAGCATCGCCTAACTCCTCTTCAGGAATTTCCGCACCGACAATGCGCGCAGCCCACAGAAGGGTTTCCCGTATCGGTGCCTTTTCCTCTATGCCCTGTGACAAAAATCCGCGGATATCTTTTATTTTGCCGATCGCCTCGTCTATGTCGGGGTTCGTGCCCTTTACATAGGCTCCGACATTGATGAGGTCTTCCGATTCTGTATATGTCGCCAAAAGGGATCGGAGTTTGCCCATGACTTTTTTGGTTTCAGGGCCGGATATTTTCGGCGCTAGTCTGGAAATCGACTGGAGCACATCCACAGCAGGGTATTGATTCGCCTGAGCGAGCTTCCTCGAAAGGATGAGATGTCCGTCCAAAGTACCGCGCACCGTATCGGATACAGGTTCGTCCATGTCGTCCCCTTCGACGAGTATGGTGTAAAATCCAGTGATAGTGCCTTTATCGGAAGTTCCGCAGCGTTCGAGCAACTTGGGGAGAGCTTCGAAAACCGAAGGAGTGAACCCTCTCGTCGCAGGAGGTTCCCCTGCTGCGAGCCCTATCTCGCGCTGCGCTCTGGCGAAACGGGTGACGGAATCGAAAAGGAGCATGACATCCTTACCCTGATCGCGAAAATATTCCGCTATGGCGGTGGCGGTATACGCGCCGCGGAGTCTCGCCACTGGAGGCGTGTTGGATGTGGAGACAATGAGTACGGAGCGTTTGAGCCCCTCCTCCCCGAGGTCCGCCTCTATAAATTCCCTGACTTCTCTTCCGCGCTCGCCGATGAGCGCTATGACGTTTATATCGGCATTCGTATTCCTGGCTATCATGCCGAGAAGCGTTGATTTACCCACACCGCTCCCCGAAAAAATGCCGAGCCTCTGCCCTCTTCCGACAGGTACTATGCCGTCTATGGCGCGGACGCCGGTCACCATCCGTTTCGTAATCCGCTTCCTCTTTAGCACATCCGGCGGGTTGTTCACAACCGGGTACCACTCGGAAGAGCCCACATCGCCTTTGCCATCTATGGGCCTGCCCATTGCATCCAGTGCCCTCCCGAGGAGTTTGTCCGAAACGGGTATGGAGAGATATTCCCCCATGGCTATAACCATGCACCCGACCTCTATGCCCTGCATTTCGTCGTATGGCATGAGGTGCACGAATTTCTCCTTGAGGCCGACCACTTCCGCCCAGACGACTCCTTTGCCCTTGGGCACGATGATCTGACACAGTTCCCCTACCATCGCCTGGGGTCCAAGACTTTCTATGAGCAGGCCATGAACGCGTGTTACGCTCCCCGTATGCTTTATGGGTTCGAGTTTCTCCAAGACTGCCGTGTATTTTCCGAATATATCCAAGATTCTCCCCTCCCAAGGAATCTCCGGGAATCAGGTCTTTGCTTTTATGGGCACGAGGTCCACAATTTTCTCCTCTATCTCCCGCAGCTGGCTCGAAATGCGGGCATCGATCTGGCCGAAATCGGTTTCTATGATGCATCCGCCCCGTTCCACAGTCGAATCCTCCATGACCGTGACGGATTTCACCGTCTCTGCTATACGCATGAAATCCTTTATGTGCTCCGTTGTGAGAGCAAGATCGGCGAGGTTCACCCGTATGACCACATCCCCTCTATTCTTCATCTTCCGCAAGGCCTGGATAACGTTGTTTACAACGACGTTTTTCTGGTTTTCGGAGATGACTTTTATCACTTTTTTGGCAATAAGCAATACGAGGTTTATTATCTGCGTTTCCGATTCTTCGATGATTTCGTTCCGTTTCTCTATGGCCTTATTGAGTATGACGTGGAGCCTGTCGACGAGGCGTTCCACTTCCGCCTTGCCCTCTTTCCATCCGTTTTCATGCCCTTCGGAGAAGCCGGCCTGCCTCGCCTGGTTCCTTATTTCTTCGACCCGGGCAAGGGCCTCCTTCTCCATATCCGCCGCCTTTGCCTGGGCTTCCTCGAGTATTCTTTTCGCCGTCTCTTCAGCCTCTTTCTTGATCACCAGAGCCTGATCCGTTTTCTTTTTCACCTCGTCGAATGCCGTCTTTTCCGCTTCCTTGATTATCTTTTCAGCTTCGGCTTTCGCTGCAGCTATCATGGCCGCTTTTTCCTGCTCCCACTGTTTCTTGAAGAGCTCCGCTTCTTTGCGTAAGTCGTCCGCCGTAGGTCCGGAGTACTCCTCCACGGCTTCGATCTCCGCCGCCTCTTCGACTTTGGCGATGATAGGGGGCTCTAGTACCACTTTCTGCGGGTTCATCAAAATTTCGTTGAACTTGAAAACATTCTTTGCCATGGTTTATCCCCCATCGTCGCACCTACACGACGAGTTCGTCCTCTCCGGCGCGCGCCACCACGATTTCTCCCTGATCTTCGAGCTTCCGGATGATGGACACAATCTTTTGCTGAGCCTCTTCGACATCCTTCAGGCGGATCGGCCCCATGTATTCCATGTCTTCTTTCAGCAGGCTCGCAGCGCGTTTACTCATGTTCCGATATATCTTATCCTGCACCTCCGAATCCACGGATTTCAGGGCTTTCGCGAGTTCGGATGTATCGACTTCCCTCAATACTTTCTGAATAGCCCTGTCGTCGAGCATGACGATATCCTCGAATACGAACATGCGTTTCTTGATCTCTTCGGCGAGCTCGGGATCCTCTTCCTCGAGAGATTCGATGATCACCTTTTCCGTAGACCGGTCTACGAGGTTCAGTATTTCCACTATGCTCTCTACGCCACCTGCAGACGTATAGTCTTCGGAAGAGAGGGTGGAAAGTTTCTTCTCGAGCACACGCTCAACTTCCCTGAGTACTTCAGGCGATGTGCGGTCCATGGTCGCAATGCGTTTTGCCACATCGGACTGAATCTCGTGCGGCAGGCTCCCCAATATGATCGAAGCTTTCTGAGGCTCCAGATACGCAAGTATGAGCGCTATGGTCTGCGGATGCTCCTGCTGTATGAAGTTCAAAAGATGAGCGGGGTCGGTACGCCGTATAAAATCGAAAGGCCGTACCTGGAGGGAACTGGTGAGACGGTTGATGATGTCTATCGCTTTCTGAGATCCTAAGGATTTTTCGAGGAGCTCGCGGGCATAATCTATGCCGCCCGTAGTTATGAAATCCTGAGCCATCATGAGTTCCTGGAACTCCATGAGCACCCGGTCCCGCTCTTCCGATTCTATGTTCTCGAGCCTCGCAATCTCGAAGGTGAGGGCTTCGATCTCGTCCTCTCGCAGATGTTTGAATATCTCGGCCGATACCTCGGAGCCCAATGTGACGAGAAATATGGCAGCCTTCTGCCTGCCTGTTAGCTCTTTTTTATGCGTGGAACCCGAACTCTTTTTGCCCACCTGCGGTTGGGTAGCAGGCCCCGCTTGCGCGGCGGATCCCCCGGCTTTTTCCACTGTACCTTTCGCCATATCATTCCTCCATCAGCCAGGTACGTATAAGCTGGGCCACATCTTCGGGATGCTCGCGAGCCATATTGATGGCGTTCTCCTGCATTTCGAGCCGAGCTCTGTCCTCGACGGACATCTCGACTTCCACTCCTTCTTCCTCCGCGCTGCGCAGCGCAGCTTCCCGCATGGCTTGATGCTGCCGCGACAGCTCCTCTTCCCTGAGCCTTCTACGCCGTTCAAGCTCCTTGGATATGAGTCTGAACGCCACAAAGGCGATGACCACCACTGCGATGCCTATGAGCACGTAGAAAAGCGTCTGCCGCAGCTGGGCCTGGCGCCTGTAAATTTCGTCCTCCTTCATGAACTGAGCATTCCTGTCGAACTGGATGTGCTGTACGGTTACGGAGTCGCCCCTGTCCCTGTTGAATCCCACGGCATGCTCCACCAGCGCTTTGGCTTTTGAAAGATCGGAATCGTTCACGGGAATATATTCCCGCTCGGTGCTGCCGTCTTTATTCACTACGACCTGTCCTTTCTCATTATACTTCCGTTTCCAGATTCCATCGAGAGCAACACCAATAGTTACGCGTTTTATTTCCCAAGGGCTTTTTTCCTCCTGTATGTTCCGTTTATTCACAGCTTCGTTTTGAGTGACTGAGCTCTTGGTATATTTACCGACGAGGTTGGAAAGATCCTTGTATGCTGGAGGGGTCTGCCCTTCCTGTCCTGGAGGCCCTTCGGGATTGAACCCTGTTCCTTCGAAGGTCTCGTTATCCGTAGCCTTGGATATGGTGATCGACGGCACGACTTCCGAATCGTCATACGGCGTTCGGGGGTTGTCCGGCTTCATAGTCACGGGGAAATGCTCTTCCGTTTGCACGGTTTTCTTACCCATGTCGAGGGTAATGTCGCAATTGACGATCTGCACTCTGTCTGGGGAGAATATCTGCTGGAGCGCCTTGAGAATCGAGTTCTTGTACTGGTTCTCCAGTTCCCTCGCCACCTTGATTTCCCGTTTCGCAAGCTCTAGCCTGTCTATCTCTGCGAGGCCGGTGAAATCGTTCAGCACTATACCCCGCTGATCCGTGATGGTGATATTCTTCTCGTTCAACCCTTCGACCGCAAACATGATGAGTTTCTGGATGCCTTCGATCTTCTTTCTGTTCTCGATAATGTCCGACCCGGGTTTCGGGGTTATGATAACGGATGCGGTTACTGGATTCTGCTGATCGGAAAACAGCTGCCGTTCCGGCATGACAAGGGTCACGCTCACTGCGTCTATGTCGTCCAGAGCCTTTATATGTTGCTCCAGGCTTGCGGTGATGGCACGCCGCAAATTCACGTCCCGTTCGAAATCCGTGAGCGTCCACCGTTCCACATCGAATATGGCCCAGGGGTCCGTCCCCTTGGGGATGAGGTCTTCCCGTATGAGTATGGAACGCATGCGACGAGCGGTCTTTTCGTCTTTCACGAAAATCCTGTTGTCGGCCCCTACCTTGTACGCGACGTTCTCCTCGTCGAGTTTCGTCACGATTCTCGAAAGAGAGTTTTCGTCTTTGATCGGAGTGCCGATGAGCTGAACCATGCTCGGCTGGGCGCTCAAAGAAGCGAGCAGTATTATGCCCAATACCGCAGCACCGATAATGGCAAAAAAGATGACTTTCTGAACTGTGGTCCATTTGCCCCAGACCGTTTTGATCTGGTTCAAGACCTTCTGCAACCATTCCTTCATTTCCCCTCCCCGTTCCTGAAGAAACTTACGTCACTGTCTCCTTATCGAATATTGATGATTTCGTTGTACGCCTTTATGCCTCGTTCTAGAATCTGTCTCGTGAGAGACAAGGCAGTCTGCGCCTTTGCCATGGCTATGGTCAAATCGTGCGGATCCACGCTGTCCGGATCCACGATCATTTTCTGCGAAAGAGCCGTAGTAGTCTGTTCGAGGTCGTTGACACCGTTGAGGCCGTCGAGCAGCATCTGCTCAAATCCGCCTTTCTCCGCAGGATGCAAGGGTTTGATCTTCCCATCCCTGTCGAAATGGCGGGGGTCGGTTCTCAGCATGCCGATCTTATCCCCCGATACCTGGTTTGCGTTCAAGTATGTCGTCACTTATTACCTCTCCCCGATTTCAAGTGCCTTGAGAAACATGCTCTTGGATCCGTTCACAATCGCAACGTTTGCCTCGTACGCGCGTGAGGCAGAAATCATATCCACCATTTCGTTCACCACATTCACGTTCGGGAATTCTACGTATCCCTGCCTGGGGCCTGACTTGATGGCATCCGGGTGGGTCGGATCGTATACGAGTTTCGGTTTGGCGTCGAAGTCCTTTTCTATCTTCGTCACCCTGACCCCTTCCCCGATCCGGTTCTTCAAATACTCAGGCAGAAAAGGGCTTCGCCAATATGGCTGGCTCACCCTGGGCCTGAACACCACTCTGCTCCTTCTGAACGGACCACCCTCGTTGGTACGGGTCGTGTTGACATTCGCTATATTGTCAGCTATGACGTCGATCCTCGTGCGTTCCGCAGTGAGACCGGTAGCTGCTATGTTGATCGAACTGAACAATCCCATCTCCTATCCTCCTATCGCAACACCAAATTCACTTGCGAAAACTGGAACGCTACTGCTTGGCTCATGGTCTGATACAGAAGCTGGTTGTTGAGGGCTTCCATCATCTCTTCCTCTACATCTACATTGTTCCCGTTGTTCTTCGATGTGGTGAGGTAATCCAGAACCACCCGAGGCCCCACATCTCTGTAGCTTTTCGGCCTGTCGAAAGGGATATGCCTTGGATCGGTCATGAAGCCCTGCAGCCGTTTTTCGTTTTCCGAGGCTAATGCGCGTTTAAGCTCCGCTTCGAAATTGACGACACTCCGTTTGAAATTCGGTACTTCGGAATTCGCTATGTTGTTGGCTATGACATCCCGCCTGAGTAACGCCACATCCATGGTCCGATGGAGGATATCAATGCTTTTCCCGAAACTAGTGTTCAAAAACATTTCTGTTACTCCTACTTCTAGAGTGTCGGACAATCTCCCCCTTTTTATTACAGGATATACCTGCTCATATCCTGGTTCTCTATCACCTTGCCGAGCTTCTCGTTCACGTACGAATCCGTAATACAGATGGACTGCCCCTGAAGCTCGGGGGCATTGAAGGAAACTTCTTCTAGCAGAAGCTCCATGATCGTGTGCAGCCTTCTCGCTCCGATGTTTTCTGCAGAGGAATTCACCTCTGCAGCGATTTCCGAGAGGCGCAGTATGGCGCTTTCCGTGAACTCGAGCGTTACCCCTTCGGTTTTCAGAAGTTCTATATACTGCTTGGTAAGGGCGTTCTCCGGTTGCGTGAGGATCCGCTGAAAATCTTTCGCATTGAGCGCTTCGAGTTCGACGCGGAGCGGGAAACGGCCTTGGAGTTCGGGTATGAGATCCGAGGGTTTGCTCATGTGGAATGCACCCGCTGCTATGAACAGAATGTGGGAAGTATCCACCATGCCGTAGCGGGTATTCACCTTGCTCCCTTCTACAATGGGCAGGATATCCCGCTGCACCCCTTCCCTGGACACATCGACCCCCATCCTGTTTTCTTTCGAAGCGATTTTGTCGATCTCGTCTATGAAGATTATGCCCATCTCCTCGACCCGCTGCCGTGCGATTTCCGCAACATTGTCCGAGTCTATAAGCTTATCCATCTCTTCGTTGAGAAGAATTTCCCTGGCCTGTCGGACCGTCACAAGTTTTTTCTTCTTTTTGCCGCCGAACAAATTCGAGATGTTGCCGAAATTGAGGTCCATCTCTTCCATGGATGTGCCTGAAAAGATCTCGATAGCCGGGAAGGTATTTTTCGTAACCTGTATCTCCACCATTTTATCTTCGAGGAGCCCCAATTTCAGTTTTTGCCGGAATTTCTCTCTGGTATCGGAACCGCTTTCCGTAGAAGAAGCCTGGATCACGACGGATTCTCCCTCTTTCTGAATCGGCGATTGTTTCTTAATGCCTGGGAGCAGGAGATCGAGAAGGTCTTCCTCAGCTCGACGCTCTGCTTCCTCCTTGACCCCTCCTTGAAATTCAGCCTTGACCATGGAAACCGCCACGGACATGAGGTCCCGAACCATTGACTCCACATCCCTGCCTACATACCCGACTTCCGTGTATTTGGTGGCTTCCACTTTGACGAATGGAGCGCCACAGAGTTTGGAAAGCCTGCGCGCGATTTCTGTCTTCCCCACGCCGGTAGGCCCGATCATGATGATGTTTTTGGGCGCTATTTCGTCCCTGAGCTCCTTCGGAAGCTGCTGTCTTCTCATTCGGTTCCGCAAAGCTATGGCGACCGCCTTTTTCGCCTTCTCCTGTCCGATTATGTATTTATCGAGCTGTCGTACGATTTCTTTGGGCGTCATTCCTTCCAATACCGGACTCATATCAATTCCTCCATGGTTACCTGGTTGTTCGTGTATATACAGATCCCTGCGGCAATGGAAAGAGAACGCTTCGCTATTTCTCCTGCAGGAAGATTCGAGCCGTCGAGATAGGCGAGCGCTGCGGCTTGAGCGTAATTGCCGCCCGAACCTATCGAAATCACGCCGGTTTCAGGTTCTATCACATCCCCTGTGCCCGAAATCAGGAAGGTTTTGTCTTTGTCCGCAACGAGGAGCATGGCTTCGAGCCTCCTCAGTATTCTGTCCGTCCGCCATTCTTTTGCAAGTTCCACGGCCGCACGGGTAAGATCCCCGCCGTGCTCTTTCACCTTTCCTTCGAACCGTTCGAACAGCGTGAACGCATCCGCAGTGGCTCCTGCAAAGCCGACCAGAATTTTCCCGTCGAATATCTTTCTAACTTTCTTCGCATTCCCTTTCATCACCGTATTACCTAACGTTACCTGACCGTCTCCCGCCATTGCGACCCGTCCGTCCTTACGCACTGCGAGTATCGTAGTTCCGTGAAATTCCATATCCATACTCATTCCTTCCTCTTCCTGTTTTTTGCAGCCTCCGCATGAGGATGAGCCTGTTTGTACACTTCTTTCAATCTCTCCACACTGAGATGCGTATACACCTGCGTACTGGAAAGGTTCGCATGGCCGAGCATTTCCTGCACGATGCGGATGTCCGCTCCTCGATCGAGCATATGCGTGGCGAAACTGTGTCTGAACGTATGCGGTCCCGCTTTTTTCGCAAGTCCTATCGTGGTGAAATACGTGCTGAGCACATAAAAAACCCCTCGCGTGCCGATGCGCTCTCCCCTGGCATTGAGAAACAGGGCATCGCAGGCATCCTCGGAATTGCTTTTCACATGTGCAGCCCTTTCTTTCAGATACGCCTCCAATGCCGACAGAGCCTGTCCGCCCAAGAACACAAAGCGTTCCTTGTTCCCTTTCCCGCGTACGAGGATCGTTCGATCCTTTTTGTTCACGTCGCTCAAATTCATACCGACGAGTTCCGCGACTCTGCATCCAGTCGAATACAGAACTTCGATGATGGCCTTGTCCCGTATGCCCTTAAAATCCTGCGCAGGCAAGGACAGGAAGGTTTCGACCTCGTCCTCGAAAAAATGAACAGGAAGGCGTTTGGGAGTTTTCAGTCCACGCATGCCAGAAAAAACGTTGGAGGTTTCTCCTGTAGTTTTGTTTCTATAGCGGTAAAAGCTCTTAAGCGCGGAAATCCGACGGTTTATGGATCTGGCACTCTGTCCTTGTTTCGAAAGATCGGAAACAAAGGCTCGCGCGTCGTACACATCCTCGCCTCCGAGTTCTTTTCCTCTGGTTTCAAGAAAAGCACTGTACGCATGAAGGTCTTCCCCGTACGCCTTCACAGTAGCCTGAGAAAGGCTGCGGATGCCGCGAATATAGCGTAGATACTCCTCAATCTGCTTGTTCACCGTCTCCCTGCTCCTGTTCTCCTGCGGTTTCTTCTCCCTGTTCATGGAGATAATTGCAGTCCGGATTGATACATGCCTTGAAGGAACCGCGCTTTTTGTCGACTTTCTCTACGAGGAACTGACCGCACTTGGGGCAGTTCGAAGAGGTCGGCTTGAAATGGGAAATAAAGTCGCATTCCGGATAATTCGTGCACCCGTAAAATTCCTTTCCCCTCCCGCCCTGCTTCCTTCGTGCAACAATCTTTCCGTTGCACCCTGGTCTGGGGCAGTCGGCGAGGGGTACGGATTTCGTGTTCATGCACAGGGGGAAACCCGAACACGCGAGGAAAAAACCGTACCTGCCGAGTTTCTTCACCATTTTCTTCCCGCATTTCTCGCACACGAAATCGGTTTCCTCGTCCATAACGCCTTTTATGGATTCCAGGGTTTCCATGACATGATCGACTTTATCCTTGAACGGACCGTAAAATTCTTTGATCATGTTCGCCCACTCGTCTTTGTTTTCTTCCACCATGTCCAACTTTCTTTCCATGTCGGCAGTGAAGCCGACATCGAGAATGGACGGAAAGGAATTGTAGAGGATATCGGCTATGATCCGCCCGAGCGTGGTGGGGATGAGCTGCTTGTTCCTCCTGATCACATAGTACCTGTCGAGAAGCACGGAAATGATGGGTGCATAGGTCGAGGGCCTTCCTATGCCCTGCTCTTCGAGCGTCTTCACAATAGTGGCGTCCGTATACCGCGCAGGGCCGGTGGTATAATGCTGTTCCGGAAAATACTTGTCGAGCGAGAGCTTCTCCCCAAGGGTAAGAGCAGGAAGGCTCGCCATCTTTTCTTTGGACGATAACAGCTTCAATGCTTTCTGGAATCCTTTTTCCACGACCTTGGTCGCAGTCGCCCGGAAGAGCGCAGGACCGGCGGTGAAATCGACCGAAATCGTACGGCTCACTGCGTTTTTCATCTGCGAAGAGATAAACCGCTCCCAGATGAGAGTGTACAAGCGTAGTTGATCTTTCGTCAGGTATTCCTTCACATAATCAGGCGTATAGGACGGAACGGTGGGTCGTATGGCCTCGTGAGCATCCTGTGCGCCTTTGGACGTAGCATACTCGATCGCCTGTTCGGGGAGCTCTTTCGGGTAGTGTTCGGCGATGAATGCCCTCACCTCATCGAGCGCGCTCTGCGCTATGCGTACCGAATCCGTTCTCATATACGTTATGAGTCCTATGCGGTTTGTACCCATGTTTATGCCTTCGTAAAGCTGCTGAGCTATCTGCATGGTTTTCTTCGAGGTAAAGCCGAGCCGGTTGGCAGCAGCCTGCTGCAGCTTCGAGGTGGTGAACGGCGGCTTCGGGCGGATGTTCTTTTCCGTTTCCTTTACGTCGGACACAACAAATTCCGAACTATCGAGTTTCTCGAGAATTTCTTTCACCTGAGCTTCGTTTTTCAAGACAGGCTTTTCGCCGTTCCACGAGGAGAGCAGAACCCGGAAAGAAGTCCTTCCCTTCTTCAATTCTGCTTCCAGCGTCCAGTACTCCTCGGGTATGAAGGACTCGACTTCCTGTTCTCGCTGACAGATGAGCCTGAGCGCCACGGATTGAACCCTTCCTGCGGAAAGGCCGTTTTTGACCTTCTTCCAAAGCAAGGGAGAAAGATTGTAGCCCACAATCCTGTCCAGGACTCTGCGGGCTTTCTGCGCGTTGACCTTCTGCTCGTCGATGGCGCCCGGATGCGCCACTGCATCCCGGATGGCATGCGGTGTGATCTCGTTGAAAACTATTCTCTCTATAGCGAGTTTCGCATTCTTTTTCAGCAGAAAATTCTTCAGATGATACGAGATCGCCTCCCCTTCCCTGTCATTATCGGATGCGAGGAGTATGTGTCCCGCCTTGTTCGCTTTCGTCTGAAGCTCTTTCAATATTTTCGCTTTGCCACGCACCGTGATGTACTCGGGCTCAAAATTGTTTTCTATGTCGATGGCGATACGGGATTTCGGCAGATCGATGAGGTGTCCCATGGATGCCGCGACCGAGTATCCGCTCCCCAGATATTTTTCTATGGTTTTCGCTTTTGCGGGGGATTCGACGATGACCAGTGTGTGTGCTTTCTTTTCAGCCATGCATTTCTCTCCTGATGTATTCACCCTGATGCCGGATTACACGGCCGTCAAGCTCGTCCTGCATAAGCCTTGCCAGTGCCATTCCGGGGTCCTCCTGTCCTGGGTGAGATAGTATATCGCGCGATGCAGTAGTATGCTGTATGCGGCTTCGTACCAGATAGCCCCAGTCTCCGAATATGTCCAAAGCCGTATGGAGTATCTGCGCTCCTTGAAAAGCTAGCTCCCGTGTTCCGGCACCAATCTCTCCGTCCATGCCTGCAGCATGCACATACACATCCCTGCCTTGCTCTATGGCGTAATCCCCAGTTATGAGCGCTCCGGACTTTTTCGGTGCTTGAATAATGACCACGGATCGGGATAAACCGCTTATGATGCGGTTTCTCTCCGGAAAATGGTATTTCAGGGGAGGCTCGCCCGGAGCATACTCGCTTAAGATTGTTCCTCCGGATTCTATAATGTTCCGCGCAAGCGAACCGTGTTCCTTAGGATATACGGCATCTATACCGTTCCCGAGCACGGCCAGGGTTTTACCGCCCGAGCGGATATTACCGGCATGCGCCTCCGCGTCGATCCCTCTGGCCAAACCGGATACCACGCCGAAGCCGGCTGCACCTATGTCGAATGCCGTCTCGTACGCAGCCTTAAGCCCCGAACCGGTCGGATACCTCGTTCCCACCATGCCTATCAGAGCCTTATCCCATGCGGGAAGAATACCGCGATAGAACAAGAGGAAGGGCGGATCGAATATTTCCCGCAGTTGGGGCGGATACGTGGCATCCCAGAAAGAAACGAATCCGGCTCGGCCGGATGCAATGAATCGGATATCGCTTTCCGCCTGTGCGAGTGCGGTGTGGATGGATGTGCGCTTCAGCCGGAGCGGACGGCGAATGACTGCCTCCAGATCAGGAATATCCATACCTGCAAGAGCGGCCTGCGTTCCGAAGTTCTCGATAAGCAGGAGCTTTTCGTGCGTTCTTAGGAACTGCAGCCTGTGCACAGCGAGAAGAAGCTCACGATCCATACGAACCTCCCATGATCGTCCGCTTATTCTTTTCAGCCTCTTCTTTCTGCCGTTTATCCGGCGACTCTTTGATGATGGTATCGTAAAGCGCAGCTGCATCCTCGTAGGCTCCTTCGACCACGCGGATGCGGGCGAGAAGAAACATCGCCTCGAAATTCTTCTTCTGCTTCGCGAGGATGGACTCGAGAAGCGGCTTGGCTTCGAGTTCTCTGTTCAGCTCGAAAATATAGAGAATCGATAGTCCGTACAAGGCAGCCACATGGCCGGAGTCGATGCTGATGGCGCGTTTGTAATAGTTTTCGGCGAGATTGAAGTATTCGCTTCTTCTTTTTTCATCTCCCACAGACGCCTTCGCCATACGCGCCGCGCATAATCCCGCATAATTGAAAAGATTCGGGTTTTCCGGATAATAGGATATGGCTTTCTCGAACGTAGCGAGCGCTTCGCCGTACATCTGCCTGTCGACATATGCAAGACCGAGCATGCGATAATAGACTCCGATCTGCTCCGAAGCCTTTATCGTCCTGTCGACCTCTTTTTCATACTGAGCGATCCCTTCCTTCAGCTCCGCGATCCGTTTATCCGAAAGCTCTTTTCCTTTATATTCCGGCTGCTCCAGAGCCTTCATGCGTTCGAGCACATCCATACGGGCTTTACATCCAGACACCAGGATTACCACAGCGAGTATGCCTATGCATGTTCCGAAAAAACGTCCGATCTTCATGCCTTTATCCCCTGGGATGATACTCCCTGTGGTAATCTTCCTTATCCACATGCGTGTAAATCTGTGTAGTGCTGATATCCGCGTGTCCTAGCAGCTCCTGGACTGCGCGGAGATCCGCTCCTCCTTTGAGCAGGTGCGTGGCATAGGAATGCCGCAACGTGTGAATTTTGGCATGGATTCCCACTCCGTCCGTTATTTCCTTGAACCGCTTCCACATGCCTTTTCTCGACAAAGGTTGACCTCTCTGATTCAGGAAGAGGCGATCGGAACTTCGCAGGCCCCGCGAAAGAAGCGGTCTTCCGTATTCCATATACTGCTTCAGCCATATCCGTGCTTCTCCTCCGAGCGGCGTGATCCGCTCCTTATCCCCTTTACCGACAATCCGCAGGATCCCTTCCTTCAGAAACACATCGCTCAGCGAAAGACCGACTGCTTCGGACACTCTGAGCCCCGAGGAGTAGATGAGCTCGAACAAAGCTCTGTCCCTAAGCCCTCCGGCGCTCTCCGTGTCAATGCTGTTCAAGAACGCTTCGATATCCTCCACGGAAAGCACGGCAGGTATCCGCAGAGGCTTTTTCGGCGTTTCGATCGTATCCGCAGGATTATCATCTCTGATTCCTTCGAGCACGAGAAAACGGAAAAACGAACGAAGACTGCTTACGATTTTCGCAATAGTCCGCTGATCTATATTCGAAAGCTGGCGCGTGAGCAGATATTCGACAAGCAGATTCCGCGTAGCGGATGTAAGGGAAACAGACCGTTCCTTCGCATACGAAATGAAACTGCGCACATCCTGAACATAGGTAGAAACCGTCAGGCTACTCAGCCTGAGCTCTATTGCGAGGTAATCTTCGTATCTGGAAAGCAACCGGTCATGCTCCATGCTTCAGACCTCGTTATGTCCTCCGGCGACCCGTTTATCTCTGAACACTGTAGGAATGGACATATCCATATCCTTGGAATTCCGTGAATATAGATACTGACCTGGAGATTTCGATCCTGCAGCTCCGTCGGTGATTTTCCGCCATTCGTCAAATGTTATGGTTTCCGTGTTCGCATCTTCTCTTTCGTGCTTCAGTTCTCCGACTTCTATATGCTCGCGGTTGAATCCGGTGGCTATAACCGTCACTTTCACCTGTTCGTCCAGGCTCGAGTCGAGGGTATTGCCCGAAATGATGAGCGCTGATTTATCGGCGTTCGCCGTTATGATCTTCATGACTTCGTCGAGTTCCGTGAGCGTGAAGTCGTTTCCTCCTGTTACATTGACGAGGATGCCCGTTGCCCCTTCTATGCGTGCGTCTTCGAGCAGAGGATTGTTTATCGCGTTCGTAGCAGCATCCACCGCCCGGTTGTCTCCGGTCCCGATACCGACGCCCATAAGCGCATCGCCTTTGCCGCTCATGATAGTCCGCACATCGGCGAAGTCGATATTAATCTCTCCGGGAATCGTTATGAGGTCGGAAATGCCTTGCACGCCCTGACGCAGCACGTCATCCGCCATGAGGAATGCTTCCTTGATGGGAGTCCTTCGTTCTACGATTTTGAGCAGATGCTGGTTCGGAATGATGATGAGCGTATCCACTGCCTGGCGGAGTTTCCGTATCCCTTCTTCTGCCAGGGTCATCTTGCGCTTGCCCTCGAAATCGAAGGGCTTCGTCACCACAGCCACCGTCAGTATGTTCATCTCACGCGCAACCTGAGCGATGACAGGGGCAGCTCCTGTTCCTGTTCCGCCGCCCATGCCTGCGGTTATGAACACCATATCCGCATCTTTCAAAATGTTTTGAATCCGTTCCTTGTCTTCCAGTGCTGCTTTCTCTCCCACGTCGGGGATGCCGCCCGCTCCGAGTCCTCCGGTAAGCTTGGATCCAAGGGGAACCTTGATCGGAGCTTTCGAGAGCCTGAGCGCCTGGAGATCCGTATTCGTCGCAATGAATTCGACATTTTTCAACCCGCATTCCATCATGCGGTTGACTGCATTGCTGCCACCGCCGCCCACACCGATTACTTTTATGACCGTAGGGCTGGTTACAGTGGTCTCGACAATTTCAATATTCATTTCCCCTCCCCTTTCCAATCTACTGTTTTATATTAGAGCACCTCTAAAAACTCTTTATACCAGCGATTAGGTTGCCCGCTATGGGAACCAACCGAAGGTTAATAGAGGTTCCCATCAGAAAAACTCTCCTAACCATTGTTTCAGCTTGCTCCAGACCCCGCTTCCGGACCGCTCCGGAGCGCTGGATACATGCTCTTTGGTGCCGAGTTTCGAGGCCTCGTACATAACGAGGCCTACCCCTGTCGCATACGCCGGGCTTTTGTATTCCTCCACGAGCCCGCCGAGCTTGGCAGGATAGCCGATCCTCACAGGAAGATTGAACATGTCCTGTGCCAGCTCCACTACTCCGGGAAGGAGGGCCCCGCCTCCTGTAAGAACTATACCTCCCCCCAGGTGAGGTAGGTACCCTTTCTTATCGATCTGCTCCCGTACCATGTCAAGTATTTCAGCCATTCTCGGCTGGATGATTTTTGCAATCTCCTTCCTCGGGAAATCCATCGGAGGTCTTCCCCCGACGCCGGGAATAGTGATGCGTTCGTCGCTTTCCACGAGATTCACATAACAGCAGCCTGCATCCACCTTAATCTTTTCCGCTGCTTCGATCGGCGTCTTGAGGACAATGGACAGATCGCTCGTCACCTGCGACCCACCTATAGCAATAACGCTCGTATAATACGGTGCTCCCTCCAAGTGAATGAGCACATCCGTCGTGCCGCCTCCCAGATCGACCTGCATAACTCCGAGCTCTTTTTCGTCTTGCGAGAGCACAGCATAGGAGGCTGCCAGGGATTCGAGCACGATATCGTTTACCTTGAACCCAGCGCGGTTTACGCACTTCACCAGATTCTGAGCGGATGTTACGGAACCTGTTATGATATGTACCTCGGCTTCGAGCCGCACGCCTATCATGTCCAACGGATTTTTTATGCCTCCCTGTTCGTCTACAATGAACTCTTGCGGTATGACGTGCAGCACCTCTCTGTCCATGGGAATTACGATCGCTTTTGCAGCATCTATGACCCTGTTTACGTCATCCTGCGTTATTTCTCTTCCTCTGCCGGTAACCGCTACAACCCCGCGGGAATTGATTCCTTCTATATGTCCGCCTGCGATTCCTGTTACTACGCCGAACACTTCCCGTCCGGACATCATCTCCGCTGCCTCGATCGCTTGAGTAACGGACTTCAGCGTAGACTCAATGTTTATGACAACCCCTCTCCGCAGACCATGGGAAGGGCTGGTACCCACACCGATTATTTCAAGCTGCCCGCTCTCGTTTATCTCCCCTATAACTGCGCAGACTTTCGTCGTACCTATGTCCAATCCGACCAATATATTATCAGAAGGCACTTATGTTCTCCTCCTTCGCCCTGTATACCACCTCGCCGGTCCTGAAATCTATCTCGTCCATATCCTGCGCCCGTTCTCGCGCCACATCGAGCACCATCATCGCATATTTGAGCACATTCTCATTCAGCTCAGAACCGATCCGTATCCTTACCGGATGATTCACCGGATATACGGTATATTCTATATCTCCGTTCGAACATTTGTTCACCTTGAGCTCGGAGATAATTTCGAAAAGCCCCGGATTCGTCTGCCTGAGCTGATTGAGGTTTTTCAGCATCGGCAAGAGCGTTTCCGGCATTCTGAGCCCTGCATGCACATTTTGAAACTGTACGCCGGATAAAATCGGCAGATTTCCCATGCCGTCGGCAGTGCCGATCTGGAAAATGACCCCCTCTGCGTCAAAGACAACGGGCACGCTCCCCTGTTCGGTTTCTAGAAGCGCAGCGCCGAGCGGCTTACGCGCGTACAGCACTATATTCACCGTATCGGGAAACGATTTTTCCACATACGCTTTTCGTACGAGAGGATGATTCTCCAAATTCATCCTGATTTCGTCCGTGTTAAGCATATAATAGTACTCTTTTCCCCGAATTCCTGCAATACGCAACACTTCTTCGTTCGCAATGGATACCTCGCTTTCGAGGTGCACTTTCCGTATTGTCAACTTCGAGGAGAGTACCGTGTAGAAAAGCACTTCGAGTATGAGCACGCATATGAGTACCACTACCACGATGAACAGCACTTTCTTCATCACGCCGTTTCTTTTCTCCCGTTCCCGAGTGTTCAACACCATTGCTTCAGACACGCGGAGCCTCCTCTATGCCTTTCGGTCTTCGGGAAACATTGATCAAAAGACCGCACATGATAAGCGAAATCAAAACAGATGACCCTCCTGCAGAAAAAAACGGGAGGGGAATCCCTGTTGCAGGAACAAGACCGGCGACTACCGCCATATTGAGCAACCCCTGAAACAGTATGCATGCAGTGAGCCCGAAAGCGAGCAAAAATCTGAACCGCTCCTGCGATTTGAACGCTATGGAAAAACCCTTGTACGCGAATGCGACGAACAGCGCTATCACTGCTATGACGCCCAAGAAGCCAGTCTCTTCGCCGAGCACGGCAAATACAAAATCCGAATGAGCCTCCGGTAAACCGCCCAACTTCTTCGTTCCCCTTCCTATGCCGACCCCCCAAAGCCCTCCTTGCATCAGGGCCGTTTGGGATGCCATAACTTGATAGTTCGCTCCCGAAGGATCGTGCTGCGGATCGAGAAAAGCCATAATCCTCTGCACCCTGTGCTCTTTTGTAAACAGTAGGATAACGGAAAGCGGAAGCCCGATGAGACCGAGAGGCAGGAAATAGCGCAGTCGGACTCCTGCAATAAAGAAAATAATCAGTGCGATGAACAGGATGAACAGGGATGTCGAGTAATCGTTCTGCAGATACGTAAGCGCCACAAATATCCCTGTGACAATGACAGGGGGAACAAACGCATTGAATGGGTTATCCATCTTATCCTGATTCTTCGTGAACATATGGGCGAGATACAGTATCAGAGACAGCTTGGTCAGTTCCGAAGGTTGAAAGGAATTGCCGAATACGATGATCCAACGTTTCGCTCCCAGGGCCTCCGTACCTATGCCGGGTATAAACGTGAGCAGCATGAGAACGAGGGAAACGATGAGCAAAACAGGAATCAGCTTCTTCACATGCTGCAGCGAAATCCGGGCTGCAGCAAAGCAGAGAACGGCGCCTATGCCCAGCCAGACCATCTGGCGCTTGAGAAAATAATACGAATTGCCGAAAAGTTTGTCTGCATAGTAATACGAGGAGGAGAAGAGCACAGACAGCCCTATGCCCACGAGCAAAATGAGAAGGGCCAGGAAGAGGATATCCGTATTGTGCTTTTCAACTTTTTCCGCACTGAATCTTCTGCTCATACGTTCACTGCAGCTTCAGAGTAGTCAGACTTAAAATGGCGAACAGTCCGCCCAGTATCCAGAATCGTATGACTACCTTGCTTTCAGCCCATCCTTTCAATTCAAAATGATGATGAAGCGGAGCCATGAGGAAGACCCGCTTTTTCGTGAGTTTGTAATACCCTACCTGTATCATGACCGAAACCGCTTCCAGAACGAACACACCGCCCACAATGAATAAAAGCAGTTCCTTCTTGATCATCAGCGCCATGGCGCTCAACACCCCGCCTATGGCCAGGCTTCCAGTATCCCCCATCATCACCTCCGCTGGATGACAATTGAACCATAGAAATCCTATGCAAGAGCCTACCAATGCAAAACAGAGTACCGTTAGTTCACCGCTTCCCGCGAGGTAGGGAATCTGAAGATATTCCGCATAATCGGCCCTTCCGGTGAGATATGTCAACACAGCAAAAGTAAGCCCGACCATGATAACGAGCCCTGTGGCAAGTCCGTCCAGCCCGTCGGTAAGGTTCACCGCATTGGTCGTCCAGGTGAGGAAAAGCACTGCGAACGGAATATAGAACACCGATAGATCGAGCACCGGAAATTTGAGGAAGGGAACGTATAAAAGCGTCGTCGCGTCGTTCTTCTGGAAAAATAGGAACAGGACGATGAGAAGCGACACTGCGAACTGAAAAACGAGTTTCGCCCGCGCAGGAAGCCCTTTGGAATTTTTCTTGACGATTTTAAGATAATCGTCGGCGAATCCTATTCCTCCGAATCCGATGAGTGCGAACAGCCCGACCCAGGTATAGGGGCTTCGGATGTCCTGCCATAACAGAACGGAAAACACTATCGCCACAATAATCAGAATGCCGCCCATGGTAGGAGTTCCGGATTTCACAAGATGGGTTTTCGGGCCGTCATCCCTGATCGCCTGTCCCGCTTTCAGGCGTTTCAAAAAGGCTATCGTCCTGGGACCGAATAGGAAGAAGATGAGAAGCGCGGTCACTGCAGCATATGCGGCACGAAACGAGATATATTGAAAAATATTGAAAAACGTAAAATATTTAACCAGCGGATACAGCAGATCTCGAAGCACGGTTCCTCCTCATGATACTCCACGCAATGGCTCTGCAAGCCGTTCGAGCGCAACGCTTCTCGATCCCTTGAGGAGAACGAGATCGCCCTGTCGCACGAACTGCAAGACTTCGCGCCTCAAGGCATCGAAGTCGTCCGTCCAATAGGAGTATCCTTCGCCTTGCGCGTCCCGAAACGATAGGAAGGCTTTTTGAGCCTCTCTGCCGAAAAAGAACGTAGCAGCTGCACGGGACACTCCCAACCTAGTTCCGACATCGGCGTGCGCCTGCTCTGTTTCCGTTCCCAGTTCCATCATGGACCCGAAGACGATCACCTTACGGCCTTTCCACGGCACTTGATCCAGGAAATCTAAAGCGCGTCGCACAGATTCAGGGTTCGCATTATAGCAATCCTGTATGACAGTGACAGCGCCTTTGAGGATCTCGCTTCTGCCGAAAAGAGGTCGTACCTTCTCGAGCCCCTGCCGTATAGACCGCTTCGAAACGCCCAGTTCCAAAGTCACGGTTATCGCGGCAAGAGCATTGTGAAGGTTATGCGTTCCGAGGAGGGGAAACCTTATATGGAGGTCCTCCCAGTCGATGAGTAACCCATCTACCCCCATATCCGTCATTCCCCTGTACCCCGGAGTCGTTTTTTCTCCGAACATGACGACTTTTCCCCGTACGTCCGATTTTAGAAAGTCGGAAAAATCGTCATGTTCAGGGATAAATCCTGTTTCACGGCCCGTGAACAGTGAAAAAATCTTTTTTTTCTCCTCGGCTATCGCCTTTTTCGAACCAAGTATGCCAATGTGTGCATTGCCGATATTGGTTATCACTGCAAATGAAGGCCGCACAATATTCACAAGAACATCCATCTCTCCTGCGCGGTTCATTCCCATCTCGAATACCGCAAAGGCGTGGTTCTTCCGCACCTGCAGAGCCGCTATCGGAAGCCCAATTTCGGAGTTTAGGTTCCCCTCATTCACTGCTGTTTCCGCCTCTTCTTTGAGAATCGCTCCGATGATCTCTTTCGTCGTCGTCTTCCCGCTGCTACCAGTTACGCCGATCGTAAAGATGTCGGACATCTTTCTCAGATGTCGTTCCGCGAGCTTCTGAAGCGCAGAAAGGGGATTCTCAAGAACAACGATCTGTCTGCCGGATGCTTGTGCCAGCTCATCTATGTGCGCCTTGTTCAGGCCGTAATATTCGGCGGAACACAGAGATGCAGAACTCCCGTGTATAAATGCCTCTTCGATGTACCGGTGCCCGTCGGTATTCTCTCCCTTGAGCGGAACAAAGAGCGAATCTTTGCCGGCTTTCCGCGAATCAATGCATACGGAACAGAAAGCCGGATTTCCCCTTAT
>CAZWAS010000040.1:21522-33521 GCA_964631915.1 uncultured Spirochaetales bacterium
AGAATATCTGCTATCGTGAAAAGTTCGCCGTTCGGCTCAGCCATCCCTTCCTTTCCCCTTATCTTTCACCTGGAGCCTCAGAATCTGTGAGGTGTCCAATTTTTTCAATTTCAATTCCTTTCTCGCAATTTCATCTATCCGTGCAGGCGATCCGTAGATACTGATATTCGCAATGACCTGCTTATTCTCTTCGAGCAATCTTCGCTGCTCAGCATCGAGATCGCCCACAGTTTTCTCAAGTGTCCTGTACGCGAACGTCTGCCACACATTTCCAAAAAACAATGCCGATACCGTCGTTACGATCACGATCAGAGCTACCCGTTTCGTTTTCATGCCGTCTCTTCCCTCAGTTTGATCACCGCCCTGAATCGGGCACTCCTCGACGGAGCATTTTCCTCGAGTTCCGATTCCTGCGGTCGCACCGGTTTTTTTGTGAGGATGTGCGCACATTCCTTTCCCCCACAGTTACACATCGGCGTTTCCGGAGGGCAGATACAGGCCTTATTTTTCTCCCTGAAAAAGCCCTTCACGATTCTGTCTTCCAGCGAATGAAACGCAATCACGCCCATGCGGCCCCGAACTGAAAGGATGCGGAACGCATCCGACAGAGCGCTCTCGAGGCGTTCAAGCTCCGAATTCACGACTATTCGGAGTGCCTGAAAACACCGCGTGGCCGGGTGGATTCTGCCGTGCTTATAGGCAGGCGGAACCGCCTCGTATACAATCCGCGCCAAAGAATCCGCGGATTCAATAGCCTCGGATTTCCGCTTCTGAACTATTTTCCAGGCGATTCTCCTCGAATACCGTTCTTCACCGTACCGAAAAAAAATATCGGCCAATTCCTCCTCTTTGTATGTATTCACTATGTCCGCTGCAGTAAGGCGAAGCTCTTTGTTGATTCTCATATCCAAAGGCTCATTCTTCGCGAATGAGAAACCCCGACCGCTCTGTTCGTAATGAAACACGGATATGCCGAGGTCGAAAAGAATCATGTCCGGCCGTTTAAGGGTCAGCGGATAGGCGGAAAAAAAAGCATCGAACCAGGCGTTATAAAAACTCACTCGCTGTCCCCACGGTTCCAGCCGTTTCCGCGCCTTCGCGAGAATATCTGCATCCGCCTCGACCCCTGCGATTCGAACCTTATCCGCATGCATAAGGAAATATTCGGCATGCCCTCCTTCCCCTAGAGTACAGTCCACCAGCAGTTCCTCTCCTCCCTGTGGATTCAGGTACCGGAATACTTCTTCCTTCATCACAGGGTTGTGAACGGCATCCATACGGTTCAAACCTCTCAAAAAGAAACCAGGCCGCCGAGTTCCTCCGCCGCCTGGCGGAATTCCGCTTCGTTTTCATTCCAGAAGGATTTATACGCTCCTTCATCCCAGATTTCAAGATAGCGCTGTATCCCGAGCACTATGCAGTCTTTCTGCAAGCCTGCGAATTCCCGCAGGGTATGCGGAATGGTGATCCTTCCTGTCTTATCGAATTCGAGCTCCTGTGCAGGAGCTATGATCCAACGCTGAATGAGCAAGGCCTTCTTCTGTAGGATCGAAGCAGATTTCAGCAAATTTTCAGAGAACGATTTCCATTCTTCGGGGGGAAAGAGCCAGAGACATTTATCCACCCCTCTGGTCAACACGAGAATATTGCCGGCTATTTCGTTTCGTACTTTAGCCGGAAGGAGAAGACGTCCTTTATCATCCAATGAATTTTTATATTCGCCGGTTATCACGCTTTCCTACCACTTTCTCCTAAATTTCCCCACTTTCTCCCACTTTTCTTCTTTATACTATCTCTTTCTGTATTGTTGTCAATCATGTTTTTTTTCCTAAAGAAAAAACTTCATTGTGCCGAAATATATATCTTTACTTTTGTGTAGTAGATTTTTTCATTTCCTCCATGATAATGAAAAAAATAGAGATTATAAAGAAATCGATGCTCATTCGATGAAGACCAAGGAGGGGAGTCATGTTCATCACGAACAGATTTATCGTATACCCTGATGATGATGTGCAGGAAATCGAACACGCGTTGACAGTAAATCAGCTTGTGGATCTGAACGGCTTCCCCCTCAGACTTCCTTTAAAAACGCACAAGATCATAGCATACCGGGTGTTCAAGAAAACCACAGACGAAAGGACAGGGGAAGAGTCGATCTACTACCATCTGGAACTTGTGCCCGTCAACGAGCTTCTGGAGTTTCTGGAATAAGAGGAAGTGTCATATGTGCCATCCGAGTTGCCCAGGGGAAAACGCATGCTGATCCATGCTGATTGAAGCCGACCGCTTCGGAATGCAGAAAAACATTCCTCAGATTAAGATCAGAGAGGTTTAAAGACTCTATAGTCTATATCGGGGAAAATATTGTTTTTCCGTTCGATGAAGGTGAGCCATTCCGTGTTCACGACATTTCTGCAGAGCCCCTCATATATCTGGGTGAAATTATAGATATGTTCTTTGATTCGTTTTGTGGCATACGGGACTGTGGTTCCCATTTTCATGATAAAAGGCCAATCCGATGCCTGACTCAGCAGCACCTCTCTGGCAGCTTGGTTGAGCGCCCGTTCTTTCAAGCCGCTTTCGTTCGGAAAACGATGTGCGAGTTCTTTCATGCGCTCGATCGCCTTATGGAGGTGCGGATAGATCCAATCGTTGCGACCGTCGAGCCACACCTGCGCATAGCCTTGCTTGCCCCAACTCGAAAACGACGGTCGAGCTACCTGATTCTGCGGATACAACTCGAGATATTCCACCGGGGTCACGAGAGAAAGCTCTGAAACATCGACAAGCTTCCTCAGCAACGCATCTATCCACGCAGGCCCCTCGAACCACCAATGTCCGAAGAGTTCCGCATCATACGGACACACGATGGCCGGCTCTCGGTCCATCAGATTCGACAGCTTCCGCACGAGTTTGACTTGGTTGTATATGAAATTATCCGCATGTTCCTGTACTTTCTTCAAAGCTTTTGCAGGCTGATACAGGCGTTTATTGTCTGTTTTTCCCGTTATGGCATAATACTTGAATCCCGTGTTCACCCGCGTTTTCCCTTCGTGAATATAGGGACTTATATATTCGAGAGGAAGGTCAAACCCGATGTCCCTATAAAAATCCCGATATACGAAATCGCCGGGATATCCCTCTTCGGATGACCACACCGCGTGGGTCGAAGCAGGGTCCCTACCGAACACTGCAAGTCCGTTCGGAGTCATGAGCGGAGCATATACACCGCATTTTGGGGTTTCGTCTGCGAACATAACGCCGTGAGCCGCCGCGAAAAAGTATTTGACGCCGTTCACTTTCAAGAATTTTTCAAGGCCGGGGAAATATCCGCACTCAGGTATCCACACTCCTTGAGGGAATTTACCGAAAATTCTGTGGTGAGAGCTAATGCCGGTCTGTATTTGAGCTTCAAGGGTTTCTGGATAGTCCTGAAACAGAGGGAAAAAACAGTGTGTTGCCGCGGATGTTATGAGTTCGACGTGTCCTTTTTTCTGAAAATGCTGAAATCCCTTGAGGATATTATTCTGATATATCTCTGTGAAGTCCCCATAATTCTTCGAGTAGATTTCGTGATACATGCGCGCAAGGCTCCCTAGTTCGGGATCCTTTTCGGTGCGCTTCATTTCCGACTCCGCCAATTGGAGCATTTGTTTCAGATGCTTCACATATCGGGCCTGCAAGAGGTCGTCCGTAAGCATGGCAGCGAGCGTCGGCGAAATAGAAACAGTCAATTTGAACGGAATTCCGTCCTGCTCGAGTCCTCTGAATACCCTGAGAAGAGGAAGATACGTTTCGGAAATCGCCTCGAACAGCCATTTTTCTTCGAGGAAATTTTCATAATCAGGATGTCGAACAAAAGGAAGATGTGCTTGGAGTACGAGTATGATATATCCTTTCATCATCGGTCGCTTTATTCCTTTAACTGCAGGTAATACTCATCCTGGAGAGAGATAATCCTTTGCGGTATGGAGGCATCTTCCTGGAGACGATCGTCAGCGAACCAGGACATGGAAATGATCTTTTCTGCAGAACCTCTGAATTCTTCTTCCCCTTCCTTGATCGAAAGCCCCACTCTCGGCGTAAGCACAGTTCCGGAGCGGGCGAGAATCCGTTCCCTGCCGTGAATCCTGCATATGAGATCTATGCAGTAGGCATTTCCCTGTCTGGGAAGATTGATATACCGTTTGGTATCTGAAAACTGAACCGAAATGTCGAAATAATCCAGATAATTGTCTCCGGAAAAAGATTCATCTTTGATTTCATACACACGGAGGAACAAGCCGCGGAATGTCGGATCCGCTTTCAGCTGTTTCAGTTGAGTGTCTTTTATATCCCAGTAAGCGAAAGCCCAGGAAGGATCTCTGAGCATGAATTTGACCTTCGTTTCATTATACCGCTCGAGGATCGGATAGTCGGTCTTTTCCTGCGTTTCCAGATCTTCGTCGTCGCTGAGTAGGTATTTCTTTTCTTCTATTTGTATCGCAAGGTTTTCTTTTTCACGATCGTCTTTTTCGTCTTCGATCATCTCGAAAATCAGATCGACCAACACATCTTTCGTACACGGATGAGGCACATCTACACCTTTTTTCTGGGCAAGTTCCTGGAGGTATTGGTATGAGAGCTGTGAAAGTCTCTCTTTCGTCATAACGGCCTCCCTCAGTGTTAGGTGTATCCTAGATAAATGGCTCTAGTGTGTCAAGCCCTAAGTCCTTTACAAACATGCAGCATAAGCATACAACATATACAGTATGAAAAACTATGTAATAATTCACGGCCATTTTTATCAACCGCCGAGGGAAGATCCGTGGACCGGATTAATACCCACCCAGGAATCGGCAGCTCCGTACCACGATTGGAATGTACGGATAACTCGCGAATGCTATGCGGCGAATGCATACTCACGGGTCCTCGATCCGCTCGGCAGAATCACTTCCATTATAAATAATTATGAGCATATGTCGTTTAACATAGGCCCTACGCTCCTGTGGTGGCTCAAATCGAATGCTCCGAGGGTATACAGAAGAATCGTCGAAGCCGACCATACGAGCGGACAGCATAACAACGGCCATGGAAACGCGATAGCGCAGGCATACAATCATACTATACTTCCCCTCTCCACTCCCAAAGATATACGGATACAGGTGAGTTGGGGCATCGAGGATTTCCGTTTTCACTTCGACCGCATGCCGGAAGGCATATGGGTCGCCGAAACAGCGGTGAATCCGCTGACGATAGACATACTCATAGATTTCGGCATCAAATTCGTCATCCTTTCTCCGTGGCAAGCGGAATCCGTGAGAAAACATGCTTCCTCAGACTTCGTATCTCTCGAGGATAAACCGATACGTGAGTGTGGTCCGTATATACTCGAGCGGCCGAACGGGCGCATAGCCGTCTTTTTCTATAACCATGTGCTGGCTCAAGGTATCTCCTTTCAGCATTTTCTCCACAATTCTGAGTTTCTCTACGACAAAATTCTCGAACAGTGCGATCTTCAGAAACAGAACTATCTCCTTGCCGTTGCGACGGACGGAGAAGTGTACGGCCACCATGAGCCATTCGGGGATATGTGCTTCGCCGCTTTAGTGGAAAGGATCGGCAGGCAGGATGCAATCGCCCTCACGAATTTCGGGAACTACCTCGAGCTTTTCCCCCCAAAACAGCACGTGAAACTGAAACCGGGAGAAGAAAGCAAGGGTACCTAATGGAGCTGCATCCACGGCGTTTCCCGTTGGTACAAAGACTGCGGTTGCTCCACGGGAGGATCGGAAGGGTGGAATCAACGGTGGAGGACACCTCTCCGTGAGGGGTTTAATCGTTTAAAAGAAAAGCTTGACGAGATATATAGCAGAGAACTCGCAACGCTTACATCGCAGGATCCCCAGGACGTGTTGTCGAACTACATCCGAGTCATGACCGGATCGGTGGAAAAGAAACAATTCGCCGACATGGTATTGGACAAGCCAACGGAGAGGGATCACGCTGTCTATGCGAAGCTGTTCATTCTCCTCGAAGGCCAAAAATACTCTCTGTTCATGTTCACGTCTTGCGGCTGGTTCTTCGCGGATATCTCTGGCATCGAACCCGTAAAAAATATGGAATACGCATACAAAGCGATCAGGCTGTATCAACCGTATTGTTCTCAGGACATCCTCGCGCCTCTCCTCGAGTCGCTGGAAAAGGCGAAAAGCAACATCAAGGAAGAAGGAACGGGAAAAGACATCATGCTCAAACGTATTATCCCCATGGAGAAAGGATTGGATTACCCGGCCTCGGTGTTTATACTCTCCGAATGCCTTGGAAGCAGTCTAAAGGCCATTACAAAATACGGTGTATTCGAGCGGAGCGCATTCACAGTGGAACGATCGGAACAGGAAAAACGAATGGATTTCAAAGGCGCAGTGAGGATCGCGGATACATCGACGACCGCCGAAGAAACATACCTCTTTCGTCTCACCATCGATGAGGACTACAACATCACGCTCAGGCTGAAGGACTCCGAAGGCAAAGAGCAGGACGCCCCCCTCGATACTCTTCCGGAAGAAATACGGAGCCATCTTGTCACCCTGGAGTCTCATAAGGTGGAAAACGGGTGTTCCTTCATTTCCGACAAATACTACGATATGATCAGAGAAGCCGTCATGTACGGTTCGCGGCTCAAAGTGCCGCGGCGAAACATGATCCAGAGGATGGCGGAGACCGCCGTCAATTCCATAGCGCATAGGATCCTCGCAGAGGCTGACGCCGAACTTCCGAAGGAAAGCTTTGAGAAACTGGAAGACGTATTCGCCTTTGCCCGTGCATATAAGATACCCCTTGACAAGGACGACATCACTCCCCTGCTCACAAAGCTCCTCAAACAGGAAGCCATGCGCGTCGAAGAGCTTATCGAAGCTCAGAAGGTGAACTATCTGTGCAGCCTCATCGAATTGCCGAGAATCGGAGGAATAGACCCTGAGATCACCATACTGCAGAACGAGGTGTTCGCACTCATAAAGGACAAGGCAGAGCTGTATATCAGAGCAATGGAATCAGGCGATATTTCCGGATTTTACAAGATAAAAAGCCTCTTGAAGCTTGCCACGGAACTCGGAATCAACGTGGATTCGCTCAAAAGGCGCGTGTTCGACCCCTGAACGTGCCCAAGCCTGAAATCAACACAGGCCGGGCTACGGCCGCCTCCAGTCTGCGACCTGCGGTTCCGCCCGACACAGGTGCGTCTCTGTTCATCGTTTCTGGGCGAGACAGATCATGACGTCCCCTGCGCCGAGGGGTTTAACGAGTCGATCGAGGATGCTCTTCAACCAGACGGGGCCCGCACCTTTGGCAAGGCCACCCCAAGTCCGTATACGGAGCGTGACAAATCCCTCTGCATCCAGAAGCCGAGACAGTGTTCGCTTCGAAAACAAACACATATGATCCGCTATGTACGACCGCCACTGGCCGCCGAAGAGCCTTGCCTGAAAGCCGTCGTTGTTGGGAGTTGTTATGACGGCGAATCCCCCCGGTACGAGGATCCGTCGTACTTCCCGGATGAAGGCCACAGGATCGGTGAGGTGTTCGATCAAGTGGGAGCAGTGGACCACGGAAAAATATTCTTCCGGCAAACGCGCAGCTTCCAAGGTGCCGATGAATATGTCAAGACCGCGTTCGCGGATGCCGAACAAGGCCGATTCTCGGCACACCTCTACCCCTTGCACGGCCCACCCTTCGGAAGCGAGCGTAGCGATAAGTTTGCCTGTAGCGCACCCCACATCGAGGAACCGTCTTTCACCTTGCTCGCTCAGCGCTTTTTCAATTCGATCGAACCCTATATCCCGCAATCCGAGCCGCATGAGCTTGAAGAAATTGTCTTCATTCTCCGCTTCGTAATTGAAGTACTCGCTGCCGTAACGTTTTTCGAGTTCTTCCGGGTTGGGACGGGGATTTTGAAATACAAACGAACAGACCTTGCAACGGACGAACCGATATGCATCGTCTGTCAGAAACATTTGAAAATTTCCGCTTCCGCACAACGGGCAAAGGACTTCTTCGCGTTTCTCCCGTGCGGAAGGGAGCGATGAATACGTTTTCACCCTACTGCTGTTTCACGGAAAAATATACAGGAGTCGCCCGTTCGTTTCCTGCGTAATCCTTGATCACAATTTCCACATTGCTCTCTCCCGGTTTCAATTCCAGGCGACCTGCCCGTATGAGCCAATCCTGATCTGCCACATAGTGTTTTCTAAGAGTGAGCCCGCTTTTGCCGTTCAGTACGATCTCTCCCTGAACGTCTTTGAGCGAATCGTATTGGAGGGAAAACGTCTCCTCTCCGTTGAGAAAAACCGAAATGCTGTATGGAGCCATAGGGCAGAAATAGCGCACGAATTGGCTCTGATCGTATACTTCGAGTTGCAGTTCATAGGTTCCTGCACCTATGAACTGCCATCGCTTCAAAGCGGTCTGCTCACCGTTTTTCACGAGATACAGAGACTTTAAAAATGGAGCCTGCTTGTCCTCCAGTGCGGGGAGGAGGAGGAGCGGATTCACGAGCTGATTGAGTTCCTTGTCAAAAATTTCCAAATGAAGGTGTTTACCGACAGAATAACCCGTATCCCCTGTCACGCCGATAACATCTGGCTTTTCCACGGCGATTTTGTTTTTCTGTATGGAACCTCGCTCTATGTGCGCATAGATCGACCGTATGCCTCCCTGGTGTTCAAGCACGATAAAACTTCCCATTCCAGAAGGTATATCCTCAGGATCATCCGCTTCCTCAGAATAGAACACCAGTTCTCCTTTTTCGATAGGGTGAATCGCCTGATCTCCGCCTGCTATGTCTATACCGGCATGATAGTGGTTCTTCCTGCTTTCCCCGAATGTGGCCGTGAGTATCTTTTTTTCGACCGGCCAATCATACGCCGTGGCCGAAGCGATGAACCAAATCGAAATTGCTGCAATACAAACCGCTCTTTTCACCTAACCCTCCATAGTGTCGAGGCGGACCAGCGTCTCGTCTATGCCCAAAAGGAGGTACCCTTTCTCTTCATAAAGCACACTCCGTTTAGCAGGGAAGGAAACTTCGAGAATTTTTGTTTCGGGGAATACATAGGAGTAGAGCCGACTTAGACCTCCCTCTTCAGTTAACACGAAGAACTGTACGCCCTGCTCATCCGTTTTTACAGTCCGTATGGTTCCTTTCAGCGGCTGCATCCCCATTTTCTTAGCAGAGATATCGTAGAAAAGAAGACCATCTTTCCCTTCCATAAAAACAGTCGAATCGTTCTTCGAGAACGACACGAACGTCCTTCTGCGAAAATCCGTGGCGAGCTCATGATTATAAAGCGGCTTATACTCTTCGTCTTTTCCCCGTTCGAAGAACAAAAACCGTTGCGGTTCTATCCCGCTCACTACCGCCAAATGGCGGGCGTCCGCGGATACGGCGCATCCGAGTATAACCTGAAGACGACTTCCACCCGGAGCGAACGTGTAGACTTCCTGCCCCTTTTTGTTTATGAGCGATATCCTGCCGTCGAGAAGCCCAGATAGACAGAATTCCTCGGAGATGTCGAGGCAGGTGATGATCGAGCTATAGTACTTTTCCCATAAAAGGTTCCCCTTCAGATCCCATTCGCTCAACCCTCTCCTATCCGTGGTAATGATCACTATCCTGTCCTTCGATAGAATAGGATATCCTTCTGTTTCAAGGTTGAGTATGATGGTGCCTTCGGTGTCCTTGAACACGAGATTTTTTGAAACGCTCGAGAAATTGACGGAAAGCTCGTCATTGAACGCTACGTTATAAAGAACTCGATCTAAACTCTTCAGCTTGCCGCGTTCAGAGACCGCACCGAAATATTCCCCTACCCTGAAAGTGTGGAACGTTTCTCCTTTCGATATGGACTGCGCCGGTGCGGTTTTTACTACATCGAGAGCCCAAGAAGGAGAAAAATACCGTTCCTTCGATAAAAGAGAAGGGAATATGAGGAAATAGGCTAACAGGGCAAGAGCCGATAGGGAAAAAACAGTCCTTTTTTTCATGACGAAAAACTACCCTGTATTTTCTTCATATGTATCCTATACTATATTACAATAAGGCTGTCAACGAAAAGGAGAAATCCGTGATTTCCGAAAAACTTTTAGCTGCTGTATATGCAGCGATAGAGAATTCCTATGCTCCTTACTCGAATTTTAGGGTAGGAGCAGCCTTGCTCTGCGAGGACGGAAGCATTGAAACAGGTGTCAATGTGGAAAACCGCTCATACGGGCTTACCATATGCGCAGAGCGGTCCGCCGTGTGTGCGGCAGTATCCAAAGGGAAAAGGACTTTCAAGGCTATCGTGATATACTGTCCTGATGCCGATTACCCGGTTCCGCCGTGCGGAGCGTGCAGACAATTTTTGAGCGAGTTCGCCTCAGAGGATTTTCCGATATATTTTGCAGGGAAAAACGGAAAGTTCACCGAAACGACCATGGGCGCTCTCCTTCCTTTGGATTCTCTTCATGAATTAAGACGTCCTTCCCCTCTACCTGACAGGGCGGAGTAAGTCGAAGGAAACAATTCCGCATGGCGGGAGCAATTCCACCTGTGGCGCTGTTACGCCTTTTTCAGCCGTTCCTCTTTGTTTTTCTGTTCTTTCGACTGGTCGTCTTTTTCCATCTTGGCCTGCCACACTTCCATTTTTTTCTTTACGAGTTCCGCATCCTTCTGTTCGCCCACAAGCATGTGTATCCTCTTAAGGGCACCTAAGTAGCCTATGGCTTGTTTGAAATCGTCGATACGGTGCGTGGAAAGCTCGTACTTCTCCCGGTACCGGTCTGCGGAAAGCTGAAGCAGCCGTTTCGCAAGATTCATATGAGCCAGCCTGATTTCGTATCCAGGAACCCGCGGATCGAGCCCCGCGACGAGGGTTTTGAGATTGAGGAGATTTTTACTCACAGTCGCGAATCTCGCTTCGAGTTCGACAAAGGACCATTTCCATTTTGAATTTTCACCGAAACTGTCTTCAACCGATTGTATAGCGAATCCCAGTTTTCGTATGAGTTCGTAGCGTTTCGCATCGTCGAGGCCTTCGAGCGCAGCCAACTTTTCCTCATAATCGGAAAACGGCACATCCACAAACGGAGTAACCGCTTCCTCGAGGGAAATGATACTTTTATAGCAGCATTTGCGGGCCTCATTGAGGAAGTTCTCGTTTTTTACACCGAGCAAGGAAAGCGATAAATCATTCATCAATACGAAATACGAAACAAGATTCATGTTTTCGTCCGCGATGATGATGCGCTTGGCTGCAGCGCCATTTACATCTTCGCTTGCGAGTTTTTCAAGATTCTTTTCTCGGAGATAAATTTGTTCTATAGTCTTTTTATATTCTTTTATCCGTTCAAAGTACCTTGTCTTGGCCTCTTCGCTCACTTTCGCCATACAGTTTTCCTTCTGGAGAATCGTACTTTTTTAACATTTCCTCGGCATGGGAAAGAGAAACTTCCCCTTTCGTATCGCCCGAAAGCATTCGCGCTATCTCTTCGACTTTTTCTCTTCCCTGAAGAGTCTGGAAACGAGTTATCGTCCTTTCGCCTGCAAGAGATTTCGACACCTTTATATGATTATCGGCACGAACAGCGATTGTGGCAAGATGTGTTATGCACAATATTTGCTTATGTGACGAAAGCGCATGTAGGTACTCTCCAACCGCTACTGCAACTTCTCCTCCGATGCCTGAATCTATTTCGTCGAACACGAGCGACTGTATGGAATCGGAATCTGCAAGAACCGACTTGATTGCGAGCATGACCCTGGATATTTCACCTCCCGAGGCGATGGATTTCAACGGTTTGAGCGGTTCACCGGCGTTCGGGCAAAACATGAACTCCACCGCATCCATACCCCAAGGGCCGCAGAGGGGTTTCCCGTTTTCCGACTCCTTCGTTTGCACGAGAACAGAAAATTGCGCCTTGTGCATGCCGAGCTTCGAGAGGTTTTCGGTGATTTTCTTTTCGAGAGTGGAAGCCCCCTG
>CAZWAS010000041.1:0-6457 GCA_964631915.1 uncultured Spirochaetales bacterium
TCAAGGATGTGATTGTATTGCCTGAAGAGGTGAGCCTGCTCGAAGCGTCGTACCTCCTCCTTGCTCAAGTGGGGTACAACGGAGCGTCCAAGCCTGTTATCGCCCCGGGTGCGGTGGCAGTCGTCATCGGAGAAGGGCTTGTGGGACAGTGGGCTGCGCAATGCCTGAGGCACCGCGGAGCGTATGTAATCATGTCCGGCCTCGCGGAATCGCGGCTTAAGACAGCGGAGCGCTACAGTGCCGACGAGGTCTACCTCAATACAAATTTCGATTTTCCCGCATACATGAAAAGCAAATACCCGGAAGGGGTGGATATAGTGATAGAGACCGCCTCGAGCGGAAAAACGGTGCGGGAGGCTATCGGGCTTCTGAAGCGCCACGGTCAGCTCGTGCTCAACGGCTTTTATCCGGAACCCGAAAGCAGATTGGATTGGCATTGGCTCAGGAGAAAAGAGCTGACCGTGCACTGCGCGGATTCGAGAAATCGTTCGCGGCTCGAAGCGACCAGGGATCTGATACAGGGCGGTGTTATAGCAGTCGAGGAGCTTGTGACACACAGAATTCCTGCAGATAACGCTCCTGAGGCGTATGAAATGCTCCTCGAGCCGAAGGCGGATTTTCTGGGCATTGTCATCGACTGGCGGCCTGGAGCGAATTGATGGGGCCTGAGAATCGTTTCGTCCACAACCTCTCAGATTCCGAAGATCGATTTTGTCATACCCACCCAGCGGGCGAGCCTCGGCATGTCACCGTTCACTTCGTACAGATCCCTCAGGAGGATCTCCACATTCCCGTTTTTCGTTGCAGCATATGTTTTCTTCATATCTTCTTCTGCAAGCCCCCAGTCCGGATTTGCTCCGCTCAAATATGCGGGAGTCGGTTTTCTGGAAAAAACGTACCTACCGCCCAGCATCTCCCCGACCTTCGCAAAATTCGACCATCCGGAAACGGACACGGACCTGAGGTTGGGAATAGCTTCCATGATCAGATGGAGTCTGTCGTCCACAGGCTCGCAGCATCCATAATAGATGAGGCCGAACCGTTTACTCATATCTGCCAGATAGGGAAGCACGAACTCCTTGTACATGTCCGGAGAAATGATCGTGGATTCCTGAGATTCGGCCCAACCCCACAGATTTTTGAGCGTCACTTTTCCACCGGGCATGGGGCCGGGAAGGTCGGATGTGTAGCCGTAACTTCTCGGGCCTGCCATCTGGTTGTCCGTGTTCGGAACGAGGAGATTTTCCTTTTCCAGGAATTCGAAGAGCGACATGCGGTGCTCGTACATGTATTGCATGAGCCAGCGGATGGTGTCCGGCGAGTCGTACAGCCAATACATGAAGCTGTTGTTTCCTAGGAAGCGATACACCTGCCAGGTGAGCCCGAAGAAGAAATTGCCGGTCCATCCTTCGTCTCCGAACTCAGGAACAAAGGGATTGTAATTGCCGACCTTTATCGGGAGTATATCTCCCATAATGTCTTCGAGCAGGCTTTTGTAGCGCATGGTTTTTTCTCTGTCGACCGAGGGGACGCGTTTCTTCAGTTTTCTGATATCCTCGGGCTTTTCTATGGGAAAATTGAACGTGTACCCGAGGGACGTCTCGTTCGTTGCGGTCAGCGCAGGGTGCAGTTCCACAGGCACACCGAAATCGTCCGGGGGCAACTGCCAGCTTATTCTGAAGTACGGTTCTAACACTATGTCATCACCCACTTCTTCGGCGTGGCGGACATCGTCGAGCATGGTTCGCTCGATGTTTTTTAGGAACGGATCTTCACATGTCAATTCGGATGTTTTGACGAATCCGTTTATCGATTGTGTTTCAACGAGTATGACAGGTCGTTCCTGTTTCAAGTCGTGAACAGCCTTCCACAGGCGTTTTCTTTCTTCCATCACAGGCTGGTTGGCGAGGTCGCGCCATCTTTTTGCCAATTCCCGAATCGTATTTCTGTCGTGTGTGCTGATCATGAGTTCTCCTTTGAGAGAAATAATACCAGAAAAACGATTTTCTGTAAAGTTTTTTTTCGATTTGTCATTCCAGAGATGTATTTATAGTATGATTAAAGATAGAAAGCTGCTTTCTTCTTCCAAGAATGCCTTAAAGCTGTGGGATCCGTCATGTGCCGCTTTTCGGGGCCTTTGGGAAACCGGTGACAGGAAAGAGGGATCGAATTTCCGAGAAGGTATCTCTGACTCCGGGGTGGAACAAGATCGAAGTATCGGTGGTGAATGAACAGAGTGTGAAATCTTACCAGGCGGTACGCGATGAAACGCTTGAGGAAGAGAAACCCGGCGATCTGTATTATCTGGGTTTTGGGGTTTCCCGATAGATACAAAGATCATCGATTAAACCTCCAGTATGCAGATAAAGATGCACAGGATCTGAAGAATCTATTCCAACAGATGGCGGGAACCGAGTATGGACAGGTGAAGGCCTACATGTGGCTAAACGAAGGGGTAAATCTGTCGGCGCTTCAGGAAGCGAAGAAGAAACTTGGAGAGGGTAAAGCGGAGGATACAGTGATACTGTTTATTGCAGGCCACGGAATGCACGATACGGACAAGGACCTCACTTACTACTCCCTTACCCATGGGGCGAATGTAAACAATCTGAAGGGAACCTGCATAAACTTTGCTTCTTTTGAGGATTTCCTTCACGGTATTCCTCAACGGAAAAAATTATTCCTGATGGATACCTGCGAATCCGGAGATATGGAACCGGACATGGTAGTTTCCCTATAGCAGAGAAACCCACGTATTTTTCCACCTGTGGGGGAAAAGTGGCTGTTATTATCCACCAAGGAGCGTGTTCCCCTGTATGCCAGGATAGATGTCGCATAAATTGATATCTATGCTTTCTGTATCGATTTTCGTCCTCGATACAAAAAGTAGTACAGAATGATAGTTGCAAAAATTACTATGGCCATAAGCACATACAGGCTACGATACCCCATAAACGTTACTAAGGATCCGAATACATACGGGCCGATGCCGAATCCTATGTCCAGAAAAATGTAGTAGGTCGCCGTAGCCAGTCCTAACCTATTGGGTGGAGCGCTTTTAATCGAGATTGCCTGTCCAGAGGAGAGAAAATTCCCGTACCCCAAACCCATCAATATGCCTGCCAGCAATAGAGTAATACCATTGTAGGCCTGACTGAATAAAAGCATACTGATTGCAAAAAAGGCGAGGCAGGGATATACGACAAAATTTGTACCTTTCATATCGAGTAAACGACCCGAAAACGGTCGCGAGACGATTACGGTCACGGAATAGACAACAAAGAAAAAACCTGCCGCCTTTTCTAAATGAAGTTCTTTACTATACAGGGAGAGGAAACTAAGCACTGCGGAATAATTAAAACCGACTATCAGCACGATAATGGAAATCGGTATGGCTGAAAATTCGAGAAAATCCGATATTCGAAAACCTTTCTCGGCGCGGGACTGGCTCTGAGTGCGTATTTTTTGAGGAGGCTGACTGATAATAAAAGATACTCCAAAACCAATAAGCGCCACCATGGAACAAATAATAAATATTATATTAAAATCAACACGTTGACTCAGCAACATTCCTAAAAAAGGGCCTAAGGCTGTCGCAACTATTTGGCTCATGCTGTAATAGCCTATACCTTCCCCCTTTCTTCCATCAGGGATGATCTGAGCGACTATCGTTCCCGTTGCGGTGCTTGCTATTCCGTAAGCTATTCCATGCAATAATCTAATTATTATCAAGAGCGACAAATTCACCGAAACCAGATATGCCGCTGATGTGATGATGAAAAACAACGTACCGCTGATCAACACTTTCCTGCTTCCAATTTTTTCGACAATACGTCCAACACCTAATCGGCCGATCAAAATTCCGATGGTAAAAATACCCGAAACAAGACCTCCTATGCCTGCGGAAGCATGGAATCTGTCTACCGCATATGCAACGATAACAGCCATCAACAGGTAAAATACTATATATATTAAGAAGTTAACCGAAGCTACAGCAACAAAATTTTTCGTCCATAATCGTTCTTTTTTCGTTTCCATGTATGTATATTCCTCCTGGCGGACTTAAGATTATGTCTATAGCATTATAAAGTTTATAAAGTAATAGATAAGAAAGTCACCCCTCTATAGTGATGGGAAGCGTATAAAGGGGTTGCTCTGCGAACATATCCAATCCCGATTTTTTTGCATCACCTTTCCTTTATCTCCAGACGAACCACACGAGCAGCGCTGAAGCGACCGTCGTTACGAGGGTAAAAGGAAGGCTGATTTTTATCCAATCCGGGAAATTGACGGTATAGCCTTCCTTTTTCAGGATTCCTATGGATACGACATTCGCGGATGCGCCGAACGGGGTGAGATTTCCGCCCAGGCAGGAGCCTATGAGGAGGCCGAACATGTACAGCTCGGGCGGCAGTCCGAGCGATTTCGCAAGACTAGCAGCAACAGGGAGCATGACTATGATATAGGGCACATTGTCTATGAATCCGGAAAGCACTACGGATATGAACACTATGACCACGAATCCGAGAAGCATGTTCGTTCCTATGAATCCTTTGAGGATCCTCGACAGGTCGTCCAGTATTCCTACTTTCGATATTGCCCCCAGAACGATGAAAATGCCTACGAGGAACAGTATCGTGTCCCAGTCGAGACCCTTGATCAGTTTTCCCGCTTCTTTGAGCGGCTCTTTGCGTACGAACAGGTACCAGAGGAGCCCGATAATGCCCAAGACGAAGCAGAGGATCCCGCTCATGAGGGAAAACCCTTCGAAGAGAAAGGAAATGGCCGCGAGGCCTATGATCATGATGATGAGGAGTATGGACGGCACTAAGGACACTATCTTTTCCTCCGGCAGATCGACTTTGATTTTGCCGAGTTTCCTGAAATAGAAGTAAAAGTATACAGCACCCACTAGTGCACCGAGCTCCACTGCGAAGAATATAGAAGCTCTTCCGTTATAAAAGAAAAAATCGTTGAAAGAGTACCCGGCATAGCTCGCGAAAATCATGGAAGGAGGATCTCCCACGAGCGTGGCTGTTCCCTGGAGGTTCGCCATGACTGCGAGGCCTATGAGAAACGGCACAGGGGATATCTTGAGTTTTCTGCATAGCTCGAGAGCTATGGGTGCCATGACGAGCACTGTTGCCACGTTTTCCACGAATGCTGACAGGAGCCCGGTCATGACGAGTATGATCACTATGCCCAATCCCAGGGAAGGCGATACTTCTACGACCTTGTCCGCGAGGAATGCGGGAACCCGCGAATAGATGAACAGCTCCGCGATGATGAGGCTTCCGATGTAGATGAGAAGGACATTCCAGTTTATATAGATGCCGAAAGCTTCGGGTACACTCACTGCTCCCGATACTATGATGATGAGCGCCGCTCCCAGGGATACGTACGATTTCTTGCGGGAAAATGCAATGACGAGTGCGTACATGAGCACTGCTATGAGCAACACAAAGATTTTCATTCGGACAGCCTCCTTTTTTGAATTATGCGGAGAATAAAAAAAGACCTTTCGCATAAGCCCGATCCCGGGTTCATGCGAAAGGTCTCGTTTTCCATTGTTTCAGGCTGCGGAACCAGGTACGATCTTCGTCGTACCGTGATGTTGATTCCGCTACAGTCACTACTCCCCTTTCACGTATGATTCTATATATCAGACTCATGAAAGATTGTCAAGAAAGCGTCGTGGAAGTTTAAGACATATGGTACCCCCTGGACTTACGCAGCCCAGCGGGCTACTTCATCGTTGATCATTATATGAAGTAAAATAGTCCTTCTTTACAAGGGCTCACGCCCTCTCTGTGAGATAAAAACATGCAGCAGACACGTGGCAGATGTTCGCCCCGGTCGCGCGGGGAATCGCCCTGCCTCTCTCAAACACTTAAAGCCCAACGCAGCATCGGTTCAACCTTGATGCGGACACCATCGGCGCTTATCTCCCCCCGCTCTCCTTCCTCCACAAGGAGGAGCGATTCTCCACCTGACAGAAAAGGCTCGGCATGCAGAAACGCTGATATCTCTCTGCCACGGTTCTGTGGATGAAGTCTTTTCGTCACTTGGATCTTGAGCCAATTCCGCCCTGTGAGCCGTGCGAGAAAATCGAGTTCCTTACCATTATCCACAGCGCCGAAATAAAGCTCTAAGCGGCGTCTTCGCAGTTCAAGATAAATGGCATTTTTGATGAGAAAAGCACGGTTTTCGGTCTCGGCTCTGTACAATGATGCGATGCCTGTATCGATGGAGTAGTATTTTTTTGTCGTATCAAAATATCTTCCCTGCTTCCAGTCAAAGCGCGAAAGGTCGAATACGGCAAATGCGGCTTTCAGGAAGGACACATACCGGATTACCGTATCCAGTTTGACCTTTGTACCCAAAGCGGAAAGACGCCGTGCAAGCGTTGCATATGGTACGATCTGCCCTGGCGATGCCAGCAGGAAAGATACCAGCC
>CAZWAS010000041.1:6495-8127 GCA_964631915.1 uncultured Spirochaetales bacterium
GCCTGACGACATCATCGAGGATTACTTTTGCGACAATACCTTCCTGATATGAGCGTACCGCCAGAGGATCGATTACGGTCAGTCGCTCCGGTAACCCCCCGAACGTGATATAATCGTTCCAGATTTTCTCGAGTTCCGATCGTTGACGGTAATAATCTGCTTCGCTACGCACTTGGAACCCCTGATAGGCAACAAGCTCTGAAAAGCTGAAAGGAAGAAGCTCAAACGCAATATGTCTGCCCGCCAGTTTCTCTGCAAACTCGGATGAGAGTAATGCCGAATTAGAACCAGTAGCGAGGATATCCCATCCTTCATTTCTTTCGTACAACGAGCGAAGGAAGGCGTCCCAGCCAGGAACGGTCTGGATTTCGTCGAGCACGAGGAGTCGTGGTCCGAGTTTGGCGATTCTGGTGACGAAAAGCTGGAGCGTTCTGTCCAGTTCAGCAGGGCTGCGGATATCGGTTAACCTGTAATCCTCGAAATTGAGGAAAAGAATGTTTTCAAGGGGGACCCTTCCCAATTCCGCCATATCTCGCGCGACCTGCATGCAGAGCCATGACTTGCCGCTTCTCCTGAAGCCTATGACCACCTTGATTGGACGCGAGGGAAAGGCTGCAAGGAGTCTGGAATGAATCGTTCTTTTTACTCCGCCTACTCGAGTTAAACGGTTCTGATTTTCGTACATGATGGCGAGAAGCATTTCATCTGTCATAAAAACATCACCCACTATAAGGATAATATAGCCGTATTTATCACCGTACAAGGGGATAAATACCTGTTATCTTCTCAGCAGAGAATAAATCTGCTGCGCGAGAACATCTGCCCGTTCATTCATCATATAGTGGAATCTTGAAGTCAGGGGGGCCCTTCTCTTTTACTATCCCAGCGTCGTGTTTTCCAATAGCCGCTCACATCCGTTGTAAAGCGTGGAGAATATGCTATAATGTGCGGGAATAATTCGCTTTAGGATGGTGGTGTGGGCAAACTTCTGTTGATCAATCCAGTAGGGAAAAAAAGCGGATACCTTTTGAGCAGATTTTCCACCTTCGCCCCTCTCGGTCTTGCATATGTCGCAGGAGCCACCCCCGATAGTTGGACGGTCAAGCTCATAGACGAAAACTTCACTCCCTTCAAATACGAACAAGCGGATCTCGTTGGCATAACTGCGTTCACGAGCAGCATAAACAGGGCGTATGAAATAGCATCCGAATACAGAAAAAAAGGTGTCAAGGTCGTTATAGGCGGCATACATGCTTCCATGCTGCCGGAGGAAGTTTCCGCATATGCGGATTCCGTGCTGGTAGGCGAGGTAGAGGAGATCTGGAAAACGGTATTAGACGATTTCGAACGGAACAGCCTGAAACCCGTATACCGGGCGTCGCGGATCGATTTTTCTTCTGTTTGCACGAAGCCGCGTCGGGATCTCCTGAATCCGGGCTACCTCTGGAATTCGGTTCAGACGTCCAGAGGATGCCCCTTCGGGTGCACGTTCTGCTCCGTATCGCGATATCTGGGAAGGGAGTACAGGCAGCGGGATGCTTTGGATGTGCTCGAAGAGCTCGAGAGCATCCCGGGACGGTACATCGCTTTTGTTGACGATAACCTCATAGGCTATAGCGCAGCGAGCAGGGA
>CAZWAS010000041.1:8159-10350 GCA_964631915.1 uncultured Spirochaetales bacterium
TTCCGCGGCATGATAGAGCGTAAGCTGAACAAACGGTGGTGGATGCAGACGTCGATCAACGCGGCGGCGGACGAAGAAGTCGTCGAGCTTGCGGCTCGCTCAGGGTGTATGTTCGCGTTCATCGGGTTCGAGACGATAAAGGAAGAGTTACTGAAGGATATGCACAAAGGGGTGAATCTGAAACTCGGCATCGGAAACTATAAGGACGTTATACGCATCTTTCATCGGCACGGAATAGGCGTTATGGGCGGTTTCATCGTGGGAAACGATTACGAATCGTCCGCATACTACAGAGAGTTCGCAAAATTTCTGCTCCATTCCGGCGTAGACATCTGCCAGATCAGCATTCTCACGCCGCTTCCGGGGACAGAGCTCTTCGAACAGATGGAACGCTCTTCGAGATTGGTGCATACGGATTTCCCCAGGGATTGGACCAAATACCGTCTTTCGAGGATCGTGCACCGCCTTGAAGGCGTTACCGAAGAGGAAGTGTATAGGGGGGATAATTATATAAAAAGCCGCATCTACGCCCCTCTTTCTCTGGCCTACCGTATGGCGAGGAGTTTCCTGTCTTTAAGGAATCCGATCAATTTCGCCGGAGTGTATAAGTTTAACAAGGCGCTGAAAAAAAGCTGGGAACACTCGTTTTATTATCAGTATTACTCTTCTGCTCTATCCTGGAGGGCTGAACCCTCCGCTTCTGCGGGCGGCACGGCCGTTTGAGGTTTCTATGCTGAATAAAAAATACCTGATGGAGAACAGCGACGAGACGAGAAGGCTCGAGCTGAAAACCGGATTCGAAGAGGTGGAGACCCAAGCGAGGTGGGCGGGCATACGGCCGGGCATGCGAGTCGCCGATATCGGCTGCGGTTCCGGCAAGACCACCGCGTTTCTCGGCAGGCTCGTGGAACCAGACGGAGAAGTCTTGGGAATAGACGGTTCTGCGGAGCGCATAGCCTATGCGGACGAACAGCACCGCAGCGAGAAGGTCCGTTTCGAATGTCGGGATATCTATAGTCGACTTTCCGACCTTGGTCCCTTCGATTTCATCTGGGTACGTTTTTTCCTGGAATATCACAGAGCACGGAGCTTCGAACTCGTCAAGAGTTTTTCGGAGCTTCTATCCGCAGGGGGAATTCTCTGCCTTGTGGATCTGGATCACAACAGCCTGAACCATTACGGGCTGTCCGCACGCTTGGAGCGCGCGATAATGGGAAGCGCGAAATCCCTTGAAGAGCAGGCGGATTGGGACCCGTATATCGGAAGAAAACTCTATTCGTTTCTCTACGATCTCGGATTTGAAGATATCGATGTTCGCGTGGATGCGCACCACCTCATTTTCGGAAAAGTCACTTCTGTTGACGAGTTCAATTGGATAACCAAGGTTGCCGTTGCAGGAAGGGATTCGGGATATTCATTCGAGGAATACGAAGGTGGATTCGAAGAGTTCTTCCAAGAATGCAGAGCCTTCTTTTCGGATCCTCGGCGTTTCACGTATACGCCGGTCATATCGTGCAGAGGAAGAAAACAAGGCTGATCAGTCATACGTTTTCCGCTGCGCTTAGTTGGCAGCGGCCCTGCTTCCGTTGTTTTTTGCCAGGTAGGAAAGAAACGCATCCACTATGGCGCTGTCCAGATGCCCTCCGCGTTCTCTCTTCAGGGTCTTGATCGCGTTCTCCGTTGTCATAGGATTGCGGTAATGCCTGCGGGCGGTTATGGCTTCGAAGAAATCCGCCACTGCGATGATGCGGGCCCCCAAGGGGATGTTTTCTCCATCCAGTCCTTTCGGATAACCGCTTCCATCTATCCGTTCGTGATGGGACCCCGCCACTTCCGGGATGGAACCGAACGTCCCCTCGAAGTTTATTTCCTGTAGTATCTCCTTCGTCTTTTCCACATGGGTTTTTATGATACTGAACTCCTTGTCCGAAAGCCGACCATTTTTTTTCAGGATTCTGTCTGGAACGCCGATTTTGCCGTAATCGTGCAGGAGCGCCGCTATGCGGATCATTTCGCAGTGTTCGCGCGGAAGCTTCATTTCTTCGCAGATTCCCATAGCGTACTCGGTCACTTTTTCGGAATGTCCGGATGTGAGGGGATCCCTCGCATCTATGCTTGACGCCAATACTTTTAGCACGGACTGGAACTGTTTTTCCCTCGCTTCGGAAAGTTGGGCGTTCTTGATTGCTAT
>CAZWAS010000041.1:10367-26715 GCA_964631915.1 uncultured Spirochaetales bacterium
GGCTCATGTCGCTCTTAACGAGGGGCCGTTGCGTGTGGAGGTTGTCCACCGTCAGAATGCCTATCGCCTCATTGTAGCAGAGAATCGGACAGCAGATGAAAGACTTGCTTCCCAATTTCCGGGCGAATTCGAGGCTCCGCGGGGAGAGGTCCTTCATGATCTTGTTCACGTCGTTCACGAGGAAGGGATGTTTTTTTCTGAACGATACGACGAAGATTCCTTTCGAATCCGGCCGGTCGAGATGGAAAGACATGGTTTTCAGGATTGCCAGATGTTTTTGTATGTAACCGAATCCTTTGCGGAACTCCAACCTTGTCTTGTCGTCGTTTGCAAGCAGGATGAGACCCCTGTCGAAATCGAGTCGTTTCTCGGAAATGGTTATGACGCTTTCGAGTATGTCGTCTATCGAGCTGTGCTGATTGATGATCTGGCCTATCTCATGCGCTATAAGCGTGTTGTTGTAGTTTATGTTGATCTGCTTCATGAGCTCGTCGGTGGAACTCTGAAGGTCTTTCAGACAGGCCTTCAGTTCCTTTATTTCCCTGACTTTTATGAACAAGCTGAACACGAGCAGTCCGATGATCGAGGCCGCAGCGGTCGTAACGGAAGCAGGAAAAGGTAGAAACACGATGCTGGCGACATCGGCGAAGATGAAAAGAGGCACGAGATAGTTTCTCAATTTTTTGAATACAGCGGTCTCGGAGTTCTCCCACGAAATTCTATATGTACAAGTGTTTGCCCCCTTGAACATGCATTCTGTATGTTCTATGACAGGAGGTTTGTGATTGAACAGCAGTGATATGGCTTCGAGCATACCGGTGCGGTTTTCGCACTGATACTGCTTTTCCTGAATTCCTCTGCGGGGCGTCACTCTGATTTCCACCGAATTCCGGGACAATCGCTTTGCTTCGTAGCTCGAGGATCTGGTCAGGTTTGTCGAGGCTTTTCCCACCATCTCGTACGCGACTGCGGGTCCGATCATGCCGAGGAAGTATTTCCTCATGAGGTTCCCTTCTTGGATAAACGCAGCGTATCGGCCAGCTTCACGCGCTATGCGGTCGTTTCCAGTGACCATGACGAGTTTTTCGTAGAAGAGGTCCACTTGTTCCTGTGTGAACCAATGACCTTGATCCGCCACTTGGTAGGATTCCATTTTGGCGTAACGGATCAGCTCGTCCGTGTCTATATGCGCATAGCGATCTTTTATGAATTTCAGATACATATCAATGATTTTCGAATTATAAGGTCGCTGTATCTGTTCGTTCTGATCCATGCACTCCCTGCCCCTCAATGCTTTGCAAAGCGCAACATCAATTTCAAATGTTTGAAATATTTATCGCTCTCTTCCATATTGATCACCCATAAAATGTACGTCTTTTCGATAGGCATGGCTTGTTCCGCCGCATACGAAGCGGGGAAAAGCAGTACGGGAGTCTCATCGCCTTCGAAGAATGCGGAAGCTTTCCTGAGGGCGGAACGTATCGCTGAAGGGGTAAGACCTTCGTGGTCCGTAACGAATACTTTGATGCAATTAGTGAGATCCGACATATTGAGGCCTTCATCAGATCTGTCCACCATGAAAACCGCTTTGAGGCAGCTTCTGTATTTCAGGGAGTACAGCAAAATTTCTCTCTTCAGGCCGAGCTTTCCGTATTCTTCCGCAAGGGTCGATTTTTCGCTTCCTATCCGCTTCATACTTCCCGTCTGTTTCAGGTCGAACGCATCCATCATGAGACCGCCTGAAATTTTTTCGTAAAAACTGCAGAGATCGAGGATATCCGGTTCTGTCGATCGTTCGAAGCTCCACGAAGGATCGGGAAATACCGTATCGGGAGACGTTTTACTGCAGTGAAAATAGGCGAACGTATCCAGCGAGCAGCTTTTCGGATCGTCTATTTTTCGCGCTATATCGCCGTATACCTTCATGGGGAATTTGTTCTCCGGACGGAAATAGCAGAGGAGGTAGTCCATATGCATGGATTGAATTCTGTGACAGTTGTTGCCGAAGCTTCCGACTTGGTTCAATACGTGAAGCCCCGCATTATGGCTTTCGACAGAACTAGAAGCATGGTGATGAAGCATCCATGTATTCTCGTAGGATCTGAGCATGGACATGTGTCCGTAGATGACTCCGTCTTCCTGATACAAAAAATACCGTGCTATGCCGGGATTATCGTTATAGAGTATCCGGTATATCCTTTTCATTTCTTCCTTGTGAGCGAGAATATGGGCGTATTTCTCCGGATAGATGAATCCCGATTCGAAAAAGAAATTCCAAAGCGCGTCGAGATTGATATTCTTGCATATGTAGGATCTGCTGTCGCTTTCCTGATGTAAAAAACTCAGAAGCCGCGTATGATCCATCGGATCCATGTCCAGAATGGATATGCCGCAAAGGATCTGCTGCTTTGCTCCTTCCTTTTCTTTTTTTCTCCGATGTATGACTTGCACCGTACATCGCAATCCCGCTCCTCCGGGAAGCATGATGTCCATTTCCGGGATAATGAACCCTGGCAGAAGACTAGCATGGTCCTCGTTTTCCGTGACGGAAAAACCGGAACCGGAAATGTCATGTACTTTCAATTCCGTAACAATGCCGGATAACGGATGAACGAACGATACATGGATGGGAGAGGAAATGACCGTACGCTGTCCCCTGAATTCCTTTGCCTTGTATCTTCGTATGGGCGATTGAGACGGTGCTATGATGCATGTTCTGGTTCTGCTGTTGCCTTGCACGCGGACGAGTGTGCCCAGCCCCGAATACACGATGTGCGCATCCTTCTGCAGTATGATATGCAGGGGCGCCTGAGGATTGAGCCACTTGAAGGAAACGGGCGGAACAGCGGTCAGCTCGAGGCTAAACGCCTCGGGACTGAATTCGCGCAACGTCCCTGAAAAGGGCGAACCGTCCTGCACGACAAAACCGGTTATGCCTGAAGCAGCGTATCGCGTGCATTTTCTCCCGCTCACGATCTGTGCCGTTTCCGGCAATGTGATCGAAAAACCAGATGTTCCCATGCGTATGCCTTGTGCATGGATGACGAGCAAGCCGCCGTTGTCTTTGAGATGTAGCCCTTTGAATTCGTAAGATTCGACGGCTTCCTGCGTATCTTCTTCGCTTACCCAGCGGAGGAAGACTTCATCGCCTGTGCAAGGGGAAGGCCTCACTTCGAGCGAGCATACGCGTTCGTACTGTTTGTTGTAAAAACGAGCCGTGATCGACCAATCTTGGAAGTTCACATAGTTGATTTTATTGATGAGGTACTGCTTATTCACTGTGCGATAGATTCTTCTTCCCGAAACCGACTCTTGTTCGGATGAGTCTTTTCTGTTCATCGATTCTTGTACAGGGGCTGCCGGTATATTCACGGGACAGGTATCCTTCAGCGAATAATCTTACGGTGTAATCCTTCTCCTTATTATTATCGGGAAAATTGAAGATTATTTGAGTTCAAGGCATTGAAGCGAAACCGCATTTCCGGCTGCCTTCTCTGCAGGTTTCTTGGCATTCGAAGCTGGAGGCATGCTGCGATTCTTTCCGCACAGCGGTGTTTTCTTTGTAAATTTGTCGCAGATCCTCTGAGGGAGGTGTGAAGTATGGCAGGATGGAAAAAATCGCAAAACGGTGCAATGCAGGTTTTCCCTGTGACACTGAGCGAGGAGGAATGGAAGAAACGGTTGTCTCCGGAGCAGTACACCGTTTTACGGCTGCGAGGAACAGAGCGACCCTTCACCGGAGAATACGAACGCTGTTTCAGGAGAGGAACCTATTATTCCGCAGCGACTGGACAGCCTCTGTTCAGTTCCGAAGCGAAATACCACTCCGGTTCTGGATGGCCCAGTTTCTACGAACCGATCGAACCCGATGCCATCGTGCTTCGGGAGGATGAGGAGTATGGCATGCACCGCGTGGAAGTGCTTGATAGTTCCAGCGGTTTTCACCTTGGTCATGTGTTCGAGGATGGTCCTGAGCCCACCGGCCTACGGTTCTGCATCAATTCTGCGGCCCTTATCTTTGTACCAGAGGGGGAGGAACCCCCTCCTCTGGTGAAAGAGTTCCTGGAAAACCGGAAAAAAAGGCACTGAATGCCGGGATGCCACAGAAGGTCGGGTTTGGGTTACCTATTTGTCGGCAAGCAATTCGAATAGTTTATTATAAAAAATATATTTTATATATAGCATGATATCGGTTGCTTTTACACTAATTCATGGTATTTAGGTTCCATACGGTCTCCAGGTGCGCTGGAATTGATGAATGCCCATTCAAAAGCCTCTTGACTGTTTGATATGTAAAATCATATGCTATTGTTATTATCGGATACTATCAGAGGAGGGCATATGGCCCAGGAAACAAAACGGAATAAGAACAATAGAGAATACAGCGCTCCGGCTGTAGACAGGGCGTTGGATATATTGGAATTTTTGGCTAAGCATCCTCAGCCCTATGGGACGACGGAACTCGCCCGCTGCCTGAAAATTCCGGTCAACTCCGTGTTCAGAATACTCAAACGCCTGACAGAGCGGGAATATACTATTCAAGACCCTGTTTCCGGGGGATACCAGTTGAGCACGCGGGTGTTCACCCTTGGAATGAGCTTATACACGCGGTTCGAGCTCAGACAGCGGGCGCGGCCGCATCTGGAATGGCTGTGCAGAGAAACATTGGAAACCTGTCAGCTTGAAGTACCACATGGAGATCGGATGCTCGTGCTTGATACCGTGAGCCCTGAAGTTGCGTTTTATCTGCGTGTGGTGCCAGGAAGTCGAAGTTTTTACCACTGCAACGCTTTTGGGAAAGTGGTTCTTGCATTCATGTCCGAAGAGGAAGTCAAGCAGATACTGCCTCCCAGGCTCACAGGATTGACGCCGCATACCATGGTGTTACGTTCCGACGTGCTTCGAGAACTTGAAGAAGTGCGACGAACCGGCCTTGCTTATGATAATGAAGAATATATCACCGGCATATGCTGTATCGGTGCTCCGGTGTTCGATGTAGAAGGGAAAATCGTAGCTGGACTCGGAATAACCGGGCTTCTGAGCACCTTCGATCAGAACCGGAAGGCGAGTTTCGAACAGTTGGTGCTGCAATGCGCCTGGCGCGTATCGAAAGACATAGGGTACTCTGGCGATTTTTTTCAGGATAAGATATGTGAGCATGACCATGCATCGGTGGCGAAGGAGCCAGGGCTCTGACTGCTGGTTTGGTACCTATCAATTCTCGCGTGAAAACCCTTCTGTGCAGAAGGGTTTTTTGTTGTTGACCGGTGTGGATGTTGCGGCGAGACCGTTCCCATATGATTTGTTATGTAAAAATATCATTGACATATCAAATTTTACTTGACAAATTAAATTTTACAGGTGACAATTCAGGTATCAAATCCAATTACAGAATCCCATAAAGGAGGGTAATAATGGTATCGAAGAGTTTCAAAGTGTTCGCGGTTCTTATGGTTCTCTGCCTGCTGGGAGCAGGGATGGCATTCGGGCAGGTTCAGAACAAAAAGTTCTCAGGGCCTGCCGATCAGACGTACTACATGTGCACCTTCGTATCCGGCGTCGAATATTGGGTGGCGGCATTCGAAGGGTTCAAGGACGCAGCGAAACAGCTCGGAGTCAAGGCTGTGTATCAGGGGGCGGACAAATACGACCTGAATCAGCAGGCCACAGTGTTCGATCAGATCGTATCGAAACGGCCGGCGGGTATAGCACTGAGCCCGGTCGACGATGCAGGGTTTGTGGAACCGGTGAAAAGCGCAATGGCGAAAAAGATTCCCGTTGTGGCATTCGCGAGCACCACATCGACGGACAAAGTCGCATTCGTGACTTCCGACAACGTGAAGGAAGGGCAGTTCGCGGCAAGAACCCTCGCAAAAGCGCTCGGCGGAAAAGGCAAGGTCATGGTGACCAGGAATACGCAATCCAACCACCAGCTCCGCGTGAATACGTTCATCGAAACGATAAAGAACGAGTTCCCGGATATCCAGGTTGTGGCTGAAATCCTCACCCAACAGGACAACAACAAGGCATACACAGGAGTCATGAATGTAGCACAGAAAAACCCGGACCTCGGCGCAGTGTTCTGTCCAGAGGGCCCCTCCGGACGCGGCGCAGCACAGGCTGCAGTTGAACTCGGCGGGAAAATAAAAGTCCTCTGCTGCGATATGGATGCTGCAATCCTCGAAATGATCGAGAAGGGGCAGATGTTCGGATCTATTCAACCGAACGCCTATGTGCAGGGGTATCTCTGTATGCTGATTCTGTATCTTGCGAAGAACAATATGCTCGATCCGCTCAACGGAACAGCGGCTATGGGGCAGTTCGTCATGAACCTTCCCTATGTGGATAACGGTCTCGATCTGATCAATAAAGACAACGCGAAGTATTTCTACACCAACAAATGGCTACAGACCCGAAAGTCCACAGCTTTCAAACAGTGGTAACCAGTAAACACGAGGAGGCACGGCGTTGCCGTGTCCTCCTTTTTTATGGGAGGTATCAGAAGCATGGACAATCCGATTCTCGAAGTCAGGAATATCAGTAAGCACTTCGGAGCCACCCAGGCTCTTTCCGGTGTAACGCTGTCGTTTTATGCCGGGACCGTTCACGCGGTCGTAGGAGAAAACGGAGCGGGAAAATCCACACTGATGAACATCATAGGAGGTGTTCACCAGGCGGACACAGGAGAGCTCCTGCTCGAAGGCAAGCTGGTACAGGTCAGAAATCCCCATGTTGCACTGCAGATGGGGATAGGGTTCGTGCATCAGGAAATCGCCCTCTGTCAGCACATAAGCGTTGCGGAAAACATATTCATGCCTGCGTTGAACGCAGCTGGCAAACCGGTCATCAATTTCAAAGACATTTTCAAGCAGACGAAAAAGCTGCTCGCGGATTTTGACACCCATTCGCATATCAATCCGAAGCAGAAAGTGTCGGGCTTGAGCGTTTCCCAGCAGCAGGTTGTAGAAATCGTTAAAGCGCTTTCCGTGAATTGCAAAGTCATCATCTTCGACGAGCCGACGGCGGCGCTCACCCAGGCGGAATCGGAAGTGCTGTTCCGCATAATCGATACGCTTAAACAGAAAAATATTGCCATTATTTATATAAGCCACAGACTGGCGGAGATATATCGGATAGCTGACACCGTGACGGTGCTCAGAGACGGAACACTGATAGATACCAAATCGGTTAAGGATCTGGATCAGATATCGCTCGTGCATAGGATGGTCGGCAGGGAACTGAAGGATATTTATCCGGAAAAGCACGCTGCAGGGGAAAGCGCCGAGGTGCTTTTCGAAGTGAAAAACCTCAGCATGGAAGGAGAATTCCGGAACATATCCTTCACGCTCAGAAAAGGCGAGATACTGGGATTCGCAGGTCTCGTCGGTTCCGGTCGGACGGAGGTAGCCCGGGCGATAACAGGTTTGTATAAGAAAACCGCAGGGGAAATCTTCCTCAACGGAAAGAAGCTCGATATACGGACCTACAAGGACGCCATACGCAACGGCATTGTGTATCTCACGGAAAACCGTGCACAGGAGGGACTGTTCCTCGATATGAGCGTTGCAGCGAACATTTCCACCATAGATCTGAACAATGTGGCGAAGTATAAGCTGATACAGCGGAAACAAGAATACGGGTTTGCCCGAAAATTCGTATCCGATATGCAGATAAAAGTGGCGGGAGTAACAGCGAAGGTACGGAGCCTGAGCGGGGGAAATCAGCAGAAGGTGCTCGTCTCCAAATTACTCGCTATTTCGCCTAAGATCGTATTCATGGACGAACCCACACGGGGCATAGATATAGGTGCAAAGACCCAGATATACCATCTGCTGCGAACACTCGCGTCGCAAGGCGTTGGTGTCATCATGATTTCTTCAGAGCTTCCCGAAGTCATCGGAGTCTGCGATAGGGTCATGGTTATGTACGAAGGCAGGAGCTGCGGCATACTGCAGGGGGAAGAGATAAACGAGAAAACCATTATACGGATGGCATGTCTGAGCGAAGAAGCGGTTTGATGAGTATTGTATGGCTTATGGGATTAATATTTTTGATATTGTGTACATAGAGTAACAAGGAGTGAACGGACATGAATCAAGGAACCATACAGGTAGCAGATACGAAGCAGACCTCCGCAAAGGGAGGAAACATCTCCAAGGGCTTGGGGAAATTCCAGGGCTTTAGGGAAGGAACCACGATTCTCATCATCATAGTGCTCGGATTCATCATGAGTTTTCTCTCGCCGTTTTTTCTGACCCCGGAAAACTTCAGAACCATGTTCTTGAGCTTTTCGATAAACGGGTTAGTAGCGATAGCCATGACCTTGGTCCTCATAAGCGGGGGAATCGATCTTTCCGTAGGATCCATCATGGCCCTTGTGGGTGTGACGACAGGTATCCTGTTTCTCAATTTCAAGGTCGACATATGGCTGGCTTCCCTCATCGGCATAGTGCTCGGGGCTGTCATAGGCCTCATTAACGGATTGTTCGTCACAAAGATAGGGCTATCCGCGTTCATAACAACGCTCGGTATGATGCAGGTGGCCAGGGGAGCGACCTACGTCATCTCCATTGGTATGCCCATACCGCTCAACAGCCTGCCCGAGAATTTCAAATTCATAGGTCGCGGCCTCATCGGAAACACGGGCATTCCTTTCGTCATCGTGTTGTTCCTCGTCATAGTGGTGATATTCGATTTCCTCAGCAGAAGATCCACCATTATCCGCAGGATCTATTATGTGGGGAGCAACGAAAAATCAGCACGGTTTTCCGGCATCAACGTGAACAATGTCAGAGTGGGGGTGTATATTCTCTGCGGCGTGCTTTCAGCTTTCGCTGGAATCCTCTCCATAGCGCGATACAATTCCGCGACACCCTACTACGGAGAAACCGTGGCTTTCGAGACGATTTCGGCGGCGGTCATAGGCGGTGCGAGTCTGAACGGAGGAGAGGGAACTATTTTGGGAGCTGTGCTTGGCATAGCGCTCCTGGCTCTCATCCAGACGTCGCTCAATCTTCTGGATGTTTCGCCCTACTGGCAGAGCCTTGTGACAGGGCTCATCCTTCTGGGGGCGGTATCTCTGGACTTCTTGAGCCACAGGAACAAAACATAGTTTCTCCGGGTTGGCCGTACCGGTTTTCCGGGGTGTCGGCCATCGAACGGCACCCCTTTTTATAAGGATGGAATTGTGGAAAGGACACTCAGGAAACTGAACGAGCTGAACCAGGATATAGGCATACTCTCTATCGAGGACCGGAGTTTCCTTTCATACGGAAAGGTGCTGCATAGACATAACGTCGATGCTCTGCTTGAGATGCTCGATACCCGCATAACAATAGGCGATGCCGTCGTGTACGAAGCCGACGCCATAGGACAGGAATCCTGCCCGGAGGAAGTGCTTCCCATAGCACACGATGTGTTCGGAGACGGAACGGATTTGCAGGTGGGATGGGTATATGGGAGGAACACAAAGCTCAATGCACTGGAATACCACAAATGTGCGGAGGCCCTCGTCGTAGGAGCGGATATGATCATGATGATGGGGCTCGTGTGCGAGATAAAATGGCCTGATGGTACGTTCGATATTTCGAAGTCGCGCGCTTACTATGCCGAACGGGGGAGCGTCATCGAAATTTCTCCCTGGTGCCTGCATTACACACCTATTCATGTGCGCCGCGAAGACGGTTTTAAATGCGTCGTTATTCTTCCCAAGGGTACGAATGCGCCTATCGATTACGAACCCGAACGGCAGGGGGAAGGAAGACTCATGATGGGAAGAAACACATGGCTCATCGCTCATCCGGACGATGCCCAATTCCGGGGAACAGGAGCCCATTTCGGCCTCAAAGGCAGGAACATAGAAATCAGAACATTGTGATACTTCGATAGGAGCGAGTATGACAGGTAAACAGAGAGTGAAAATAGCGCTCGAGCACAGAGAGCCGGACAGGATGCCAGTGGATTTCGGTGGCTGTGCGCAGACTACGATTCATGTCGGAGTGATAGCGAAACTGAGGGACTATTACGGCCTCGAAAAGCGGCTTGTGAAAGTGGAGGAACCGTACACCATGATGGGCAGGCTGGACGAGGATCTGAAGCAAGTACTCGGCACGGATGTGGACAGCTTCCCTTCCTTGTACTCGTTTTTCGGCATCCCCCGCGATTCGTGGAAGGAATACAGGATGGAGGACGGGCTCGAGGTACTCGTACCAAAGCAGTTCAACGTTACGCGGGATGATGCCGGAAACATCTATATGTACCCCCAGGGAGATACCAGTGTTCCGCCGAGCGCCGTTATGCCGAGGGGCGGATACTATTTCGACGCGATCATAAGGCAGGAGCCAATCGTCGAAAGTGAGCTCAAGGTGGAGGACAATCTCGAAGAGTTCGGAGAAATAACACAGGCGGAACTCGATTTCCTCGCCTCGCAACTTGCGGATAATGCGAAAACCCAACGTGCCTTGTTCGGTGTAGTGCCGGGCGCAGGTTTGGGCGATAGTGCCTGTGTACCCGCTCCTTGGATGAAACATCCCAAAGGCATCAGGGACATAGAGGAATGGTATGTTTCCACTGCTACGAGAAAAGATTTTCTCCACGAGCTGTTCGACAGGCAGACGGATATAGCAGTCAGGACCCTGGAAAAGATACGCAAGGTGGTCGGAAACGCTATGGATATAGCATGGGTGTGTGGAACAGATTTCGGTACGCAAAGTTCGACCTTTTGTTCCCCGGATACATTCGACGAGCTGTACAAGCCCTACTACCGCAAAGTCAACGATTGGATCCATAAGAACACGTCATGGAAAACCTTCAAGCACTGTTGCGGTGCGGTCATGACCTTCATGGAAGGATTCATAGACGCGGGTTTCGACATAGTGAATCCGGTGCAGTGGACAGCTACGGGCATGGATCCGAAGATCCTCAAGGAGCGGTACGGTAAAAGGATCGTGTTCTGGGGTGGCGGCGTGGACACTCAGAAGACGTTGCCGTTCGGAACTCCGGCTCAGGTGAGAGAGGAGGTGCTCAGGCATTGCGAGATATTCGCTGTGGGCGGAGGGTTTGTGTTCAATACCGTCCATAACATTCAGGCGAAGACTCCCATAGAAAACATTGTCGCCATGATTGAGGCGATAAAGGAATTCAACGGGAAAAAATAATTCTTTGCAAAAGGAGAGAAAAGCATGATCAGAGATTTTTATTACTATACGCCGGTGAAACTCGTTTTCGGAGAGGGGAAACTGAACGAGGCGGGTACCTATGCAAAAGCATACGGGAAGAAGGCTGTCATAGTCACAACCGGAACGTTCTTCAAGGAGACAGGCCTCGTCGACAGGCTTCAAAAAGTGCTAAGAGCAAGCGGTGTGGATTCGATATACTACCCAGATGTGAACCCGAATCCGCTCAACACGCAGATCGACAAGGGAGCAGCTGCAGCAAAGGCTGCTGGGTGTGACATGGTGATCGGTCTCGGCGGAGGAAGCGCCATAGATGCAGCCAAAGGAATGGCAGTGGTTCTCGGGCATGGAAGGCCGATCTGGGATTTCTGCATCGGTGCTGATGTGCAACCGATCACGGAGAAGACGTTTCCGATACTCGCAATAACGACGACAGCCGGCACAGGGAGCGAATGCACCCAGTGGTCAGTAATCACGAACGCGGACACGGAGGAGAAACCGGGCATAGGATGCGACTACACGTTCGCAAAGGTCGCCATAGTGGACCCGGAGCTCATGTACAGCATGCCTCCCAAGATTACGGCATCCACAGGCTTCGATACCCTCGCTCACGCGATCGAAGCGTACACCGCCGTGCTCGGTACTCCTATAACGGATATGCACTGTGAACATGCGATACGTCTGGTGGGCAAGTACCTTCGCAAAGCAGTGAAGAACGGTCAGGACAGGGAAGCGCGGAACGGCATGGCATTTGCAAACACCCTCGCCGGTATGGCCATTTCCGTAGGTATCGTAACCCTCTGTCATGGTCTCGCACATTCCATAGGCGGGATCGCGGGCACCACGCACGGCGAAACCCTGGCAGCCATGACTCCTGCGGCCATGCGTTTTTCCATGAGGGCGAGCCCCGACAAATTTAAGAACATCACCATGTTCCTGAGGGGAGAGTACTGCACCGCGGAACAATACAAAGTGGAAGACAGTGTGAAGGAAGTCGAAAATCTTATCCGCGATATAGGCCTCGACGTCCCACTTTCCAAGCAGGGACTTAAGGAAAAAGACATAGAGCGCGCTGCGGACGGAGTTATCCGGTACATGGGCGGTTCGATAACCAATGATCCGGCCATGCCGAAACGCAACGACATCATAGACATCATCAGAAAATCGTTCTGAAACATCCGCAGTCCCGGCTCCGCCGGTCCGCGGAAAAAGGTGGCCGTATGAAGTATCACATAGAACATATGCTCACGGTTCAGAACGAAATAGGCGAAGCTCCTCTTTGGGTTCCCGAAGAGGAGACGCTCTACTGGACCGATACCGAATCCAGCACGGTCTGGAGCTATGCTCCGGCGACGGGGCTGAAGTCCGCATGGAAACTCACTATGCCGGCGACCGCGATCATGAAACGGCAATTCGGCGGCTTTCTCCTGGTGACTAAAACGGGGCTCGCGTTCTGGGACAGGGAGACGAACACCTGTGAACCAGTGGCTAATCCGCTTGCAGGGACGAAGAACCTCTGGTTCAACGACGGAGCAGTCGACAGACAGGGAAGGCTTGTTACGGGGACTATGAATTACAGGGACTTGCCTTCTCCGGACGGCAGCCTGTACCGACTAGATTGCGACAGGACTACGCGGCTCATCGATTCCGGGCTTTCCGTGGCGAATGGCATAACATTCAGCCTCGACGGCGGTACCATGTATGTGTCGGAGCAGTTCAAAGGGCGGATACTCGTGTACGATTACGATACCGTTTCCGGAACCGTATCGAACAGAAGGACGTTTGTTTCGATTCCCGAACAGGAGGGACTTCCCGACGGGCTTATCGTCGACGGGGAAGGTTTTTTATGGAATGCGCATTGGGGAGGAGGACTCATAACGCGTTACTCTCCGGATGGGAAGATCGATTTGCGCATAGAAATGCCCGTTCCCATAGCCACATGCCTCGCGTTCGGAGGACGGAACCTGAACGAACTGTACATAACGTCAGGCTGGTACGGCATGAGCGCAGAAGATAGGAAACGGAATCCGATATCGGGGGATCTGTTCAGGGTGAAGACCGGCATCGTCGGATTGGTCGAACCGAGGTTCTGCGGTTGACGCTCGGACTATCAAGGAGAAGGAGTTGAAGGTATGAAGGCCAAAGGATATATGGGAAAAATTCTGGACGTGGATCTTTCTTCCGGAGAGATCGCGACGCAGGAGCTTACTGATGAAACCGCCAGGAGCTTCATCGGCGGTTCCGGGCTGGGGGCGAAACTGCTTTTCGACGAAAACATACTCACCGCCGATCCTCTGGGCGCAGAGAATATTCTCGTTTTTGCGGTCGGACCGCTTACCGGCACATCGCTGTTCAATTCGGACAGGTTCGACGTCGTGACGAAGTCTCCGCTGACCGGAGTATTCGCAGAGTCGAGCGCTGGGGGGTACTGGGCGGGGAAGTTCAAAAAATGCGGTTTCGATGCGCTCATAGTGAGAGGAAAGGCGGAAGCTCCCGTATACATCAACATCACCGATGGAAAGGCTGAGATAAAAAGCGCACAGCAGTTCTGGGGCATGGATACTTTCGCTGCCACCGAAGCTCTGCAGGCACGGGAAGGCGCGGATGCAAAGGCCGCCGTGATAGGTCCCGCGGGCGAACATCTGGTAAAGATAGCAGGCATAGTTTCGGACGGAAGACACGGGAGGCTTGCAGGCAGGTGCGGCGTAGGGGCGGTCATGGGTTCGAAGCTCCTCAAGGCGGTAGTGGTGAACGGAACGCAGAAGGTTGAAGTTGCGGATAGGGAAACGATTGTACGAATCAACAAGCGCATGGCAGGATTGATAGAAAAGAACATGCAGGGCATGAGGGACGGAGGAACCGGCGTAGGGCTCGAGGCTTCTGAAGAGCTCGGCAACCTGCCAGTGAAAAACTGGTATCAAGGCGAATGGAAAGAAGGAGCGAAAAAAATCACCGGCCTTTCTCTGGCAAAGACCCATTTGGTGAAAACCTATAACTGCGGAAGCTGCGCCATTCGATGCGGAAGAGTTGTGCGTTCGGAAAACGGACCCTACGCAGGCAAAGAAATCGCAGGGCCGGAATACGAGACCCTCGGCCTGCTCGGATCGAACCTCCTGGTGGACGATCTTTCCACCATCATCACGTCCAACGAGCTCTGCAACCGGTTCGGTCTGGACACCATATCCACAGGCGGCGTCATAGGGTTCGCGATGGAGGCATACGAAAAAGGGTTAATCTCGAAACAGGATACGGGCGGAAAAGCGATCTTGTGGGGAGACGGGGCGTGCATACACGGTCTTATAGAGGATATTGCGTACAGGCGTGGGCTCGGCGACTTGCTCGCAGAAGGGGTGAAGCACGCTGCTTCCAGGCTCGGCCCTCTCGCTGTGGAGATCGCTGCAGAGGTGAAGGGACTGGAACCCCCTGCCCACGACGGAAGGGCGAAGTTCACCGCTGCAGTGGGCATGGCGACTTCCAACAGAGGAGCGTGTCACCTCTCCGGGTTCGCGCACGATTTCGAGGAGGGAGCTGTATTGGAAGATCTTGGGTCTCCGCCCCTGCTGAAGCGGTTCACGAAAGAGGGAAAGGCGGAAAACGTGTTCAGAATGCAGAACCTCATGGGCATGCTGGATTCCCTGGTGATATGCAAGTTCGCCTTGTTCGGAGGCCTCACTGTGGATCCGCTCATAGAAGCGGTGAATGCGGCTACCGGATGGGATATGGACAGGGAGGAGTTCTTCCGGACAGGGGAAAGAATATTCACCATCAAGCGACTTTTCAACAACAAGCTCGGCGTGACGAGAAAGGAGGATGTGCTTCCTCTGCGAATGATGCGCCATAGGAGGGGCGGGGGTACGAACGAACTGCCGCCTCTGTTCGAGATGCTTGACGAATACTACCGCTACCGCGGCTGGGACGAGCTCGGCATGCCGACCAGGGAGAAAACTGCAGAACTAGGGTTAGGGCAATACGCTTCGTATGGCTAAGATAACGTTTCATGGGGCTGTCGTATACAGCATAGGCGGTGTACGGGAAGCTGATGTTCCGGGCAGAACCCTGAAAGAGGTGCTGGAAGGCATAATGAGGAGGTACCCTGTTCTCGATGGAAAACTCGTGGACAGGGGAAGCCTGAGCACCCTCTTTCTCGTGTTTGTGGATGGAAGGAATGCACACGCTCCGGGAGGTCTGGATATGGAGATAGGGACCTCTTCCGAAATACGGATTTTAAACGCCCTTACTGGTGGCTGAGACCCTGTCGTTATTGCCGAGCGGAAGTGAATGATGAAGATCGACATACTGAAAGAGGAAAGGAACAAGTATGAGTGAAATCACCTACGACTTCTCCGGGAAAACGGCTGTTATAACCGGGGCTACCAAAGGAATAGGAAGGGACATAGCGCTGCGTTTCGCAGAGGCAGGTTGCTCTCTCGGCATTACAGGGCGAAACGAGAAAGAGCTTCTGGAAGTGGTGGAGAAGGCGAAAGCCTTAAGAGTCTCGTGCGAATACAGAATTGCGGACCTCTCGTCGGCGGAGGACTGCCGCGCCACTGCGGAATATTTCTGCAGGGTATTCCCTGTCATAGACATATTGGTGAACAATGCGGGCTTGAGTTTTCCGGAACTGCTCGTGGATCTCGATGTGGACCATTGGGACACCACGCTGAACGTAAATCTCAGAGCTCCTGCTCTCATGTCCAAAACGATTGCGAGAAAGATGATGGAACGCAGAAAAGGCAACATCGTCAATGTATCCAGCAATGCCTGCCTTGCGGGTATAGAAGAACACGCCGCCTACTGTGCGAGCAAATTCGGGTTGAACGGCCTCACCAAGGTCATGGCCGTGGAGCTCGGGCCCTATAACATCAGGGTGAACGCCATAGCTCCGACTGTGGTGCTCACTCCTATGGGAACCAAGGTGTGGGGGGATCCGAAAAAGGCGGATCCTGTGAAAGCGAAAATTCCACTCGCCAGATTCGCATATCCTGAGGAAGTCACCAATGCGGTGTTTTTCCTCGCATCCGAGGCATCGTCAATGATCCACGGGGAAACTTTGATCATCGACGGAGGAGTCAATGCAAAACTCTACTGAAGGGAAAACAGCACTCGTCACCGGTGCTGCAGGTACCATGGGAAGCGCAGTGGTGAAGGCGTTTCTCGAAGCAGGCATGAAAGTC
>CAZWAS010000041.1:26746-29525 GCA_964631915.1 uncultured Spirochaetales bacterium
CTCGAAACCATGGCACGGGCGCTCGGAAGCATGGCTGTGCCTGCTGTATTCGACATAAGCGATGCACAAGCAGTGGAGAAAAACCTCGCTGCGCTCAAGGCGAAGCACGGTTCTGTGGATATACTCGTGAATAATGCGGGCATCCTTTCCAACAACAAGTCCCAGGCGACGGAACCGGAGGAATGGTGCAGGGTCATGGACATCAACCTGAACGGTACCTTCTACATGTCCAAAGCGGTTATCCCGGACATGAAAAGGAATGGATGGGGGAGGATCGTGAACGTATCCTCTCTAGCAGCCAAATCTGGAGGCATCACCGCAGGGACGGCGTATTCGACGTCCAAAGGCGGTGTCATGTCTCTGACGTTTTCGCTTGCAGCGGAGACTGCTCCCTTCGGTATTACGGTGAACGCCATTGCTCCCGCGTATGTGAAGACTCCCATGATCACCGAGCAGCTCACCGAAGAGGAGCGCCAGACTGTGCTCAAGAAGATACCTGTGGGCAGATTCTGCGAGCCCGAAGAGTTCGCATTTGCGGTGATGTTTCTGGTGCATCCACTCTCGGGATTCATCACGGGCGAGGTCATAGACTTGAACGGAGGATTATACTTCGATTAAGCTAGTGATCGGGTATGATCCGGTTTTTCCACTGTATTCGTAACTCCCGTTTCAGGTTCCTTCCTGCAGCCGTGCTGTTTTGCTCTGCGCTCATCTCTGCTCAGGAAGGGCGGGCAGGAACAGCCGTGGATTCTTCCGCTGTTCAGGATGCCGTTTTCGTGATCTCCGCGGAACTCGGTTTTTCCGGTTTTTTCGTGAAAGACGCATGGAACCCCTTATCCGTTTCGATCGAAAACAGGGGAGAGTTCTTTGATGGGGATCTGCTTGTAACGGTGGACGCAGGAGGCGCTGCGCAAGGCGACAGGGAAAAGACCGAGTACGCAGTACGCCTCTCATCCGCTCCCGGTTCGAGAAAACGGATGCAGTGCTCGGTATTCCTACCCGCAGACACGATGCTCTTGACAGTCGGCCTCGTACGGGACGGGGCTGCGCTGCACGAAGCGAAGATTCCAGTGGATTTGTTTATGTCCACTTCGGGCGTCGTTCTGTGCGTAAGCGACTGGCCTTCTCTCGACAGCCTTGTAGAGGGAAATTTTTTCAAGGACAAGGAGCACGGCATACCGATCGCGTATACCGATTCCGAGTTTCTGCCCGAATCGTGGAGCTCCTATTCCGGGGTGCGGGCCCTGGTGTTTCACACTGCAAGCCTGAAAGGCATGTCCGATTCCGCAGTGGATGCGGTGAGGCGGTATGCTCGGGCAGGCGGCACAGTGCTCGTCTGCGGAGGGTCCCCGTACGACAGGGAAGACCGGCGTATCCGCGAGGAACTGCTTGGAACCGGTATAGGATCTCCGGAGGTGTTGACAGGCGGCTCGGCCTTACCCCTGCGCTACATCCCTCGTTCGGGTGCAAACAGTACCTCCCCCTCTCCGGATCATTCGAAGGTCGGTACGAAGCATCCTGCCGATATCTCGGTGTTCGAGTACGGAGCGGGCATCGTCGTGTATGTGCCTTTCGATTACGCGGACCAGGCTCTGTCCGGCTACGCAGAGCTTTCCGGCCGTGTCCCTGGCATCATATCCGAAGCGAAAGAGAGGGATATGCGGGTGTTTTTCCGAACGGGCGAAACAGCTCTCGTATCCTTCGGTGCAGCGGAACCAGGAAATCCCGTGCAATTCCCCAATCCTTTGATCACTATAGTCCTGCTTTGCGGCTACCTCGCGTGGTTCGCATTTCTCGCGTTCCGTGTACGGAGGAACAAGGTTGTCTCTGTGCCTGCATTGGTTCTGCCCGTGCCGCTCTGGTCGGTTCTCTGTGCGTCGCTTTACGCATTCTCGCTTGTGCCCAAAAATTACCTCTCCATCTCGGCCTCGGTTCTGTCTCCACTGAAGTCGCAGTCAGCGGTATACGAAACCTTAGACGGGCCGAAAAACGCCTGCACCGGGAGATTCGTCATGCAGAATTTCCTTCTTTCCTCTTCGGGCGGATCGTACTCATTCGATATCGGGAATTCCGACGTTTTCCCTAGGAACGGCGATACCGAGGCACTCCGCCTCAGGACGGCCGGCCCAGAGAAAGGCAGCATGAGGATCGAGGGGTATGAAGCGGAACGGTGGAAGCAGAGACGTTTCGGCGCTGTGGGCATGGTGCTATTCCCTGTTTCGGTACAGAGATTCGAAGCGGACGGGTCTGTGCGGTTCCGCATTCGCGCTTCAAACGGCATTCCGATCCGAACCTGCGCCTACCTGGAACGGAACAGGGCATGCGGATTCGGAGCGATCCTTCCGGGAACCGATGCGGAATACCCCCTTGCGGGATGGAAAACGCTTTCGGAACCGGATATGGCCTCCGTGCTCTTTTCCCTCCTCATTCCGACGGATAGCTCGGCCATGGAACGATACATTGCCGAGAAAACCATTCTTTCTCAATTTGTTTCCCAATGGGATACTCGGTTCCCTGCAGGTTCGGGTAAAGGGTATATAGTCGGCTGGATGTCGGGTTCGCCTGTGGAAATCGAAACGGAACAACGGTTCGCATTCGAAGCGCAAGGAACGCTTTTTTTCGCGGAGCTGAACGAAGACGGAGGAAGCCTGTCATGGTAGCGGATAGGAATCTGCGTTTCAGAAAAGAACTTGCCAGGACTGCTGTGCTTGCATGCGTAGAATGCGCATCGCTCTTTATTCTCCTTCTCGCATCATACCCTCGGGAAGCACCTCTGTAT
>CAZWAS010000041.1:29572-32152 GCA_964631915.1 uncultured Spirochaetales bacterium
CTGCTTTCGGCACGCTCGCGTTTCTCGGGATCGTCAGTGTTCTGGAAGGAGCTTCGGGGCGGCTGACCGGAACGACTCTGGAACAGACGCTTCTGTATTGCGCCGTGCATGTAGCGAAGCTTCTTTTTCTTTTCACAGCCGCATTTCCCTTTATGATTGCAGGCGCTGCATTTTCCGGATTTCCGATGGAAAGAATATTCGGCCTTGTCCCATTGTGCTGCATTCCTGCTTTTGCATACGGCATGGTAGCGGCGATACCCGGAGGGCTTAACCGGAGAAGGTCGGTCGTGGCGGAAATCGCAGTATGGTTTTCTTTGGCACTGGGGATTTTTTTTCTCGCGCGGGCATATCCTGCTCTGTTCCCGGTAGATGGAATCATGAAAACGTTTCATAATAAGGCGGTTCCTGTTTCGGGACCGATTCTTCACGGCCTGGTTGGCCTCGGTGCTTTGGGATGTACGCTCCTCATTCGCAAGAATTCATAGCAATCCTCGTGCACTTTTCCGTGTACGGAAGGCGAATCCGGCTGTGCACTAGGCTCTCCGTCTGGTCCGCCGTCTGGTGTGTTTTGTTTGCGCTTGCGGCTCTTGTGCCGGCACTTCCCCGGTTCTTCGGTATATACGGGATGTTTTTTTTGTTTTGCCTCGGTGTGCTCACGCTCTGTGCATTGTATTTCGCGGAAAAAAACGATCTGTACGTATGCGCTCAGCTCGCTGACGAAACGTTCGGGCTCAAGGAGCAGACCATCACTGCTCTAGAAGCGGTGAACGGCTTCGAGGCGTCCGTGTTCAGGGAAGCGCTCGTGCGCAGGGCAGTCGGCGCGCTTCGAAAAGCGGATCCTTCCGCCGTGTACCGAGTACGGTGGGATATCGCTCCCTTTGTTGCTGCGTTATGCGTTACTGCATTGCTTTTTTCCTTCGGGATCCGACAATCTCCGCCAGGCAGCGGACTTGATGCCGAGACTGTATCCCCTCTGCTTCTGTTATTTCCCCCCTTCCGCTCGGGTGGTCTTGCGCCGGATGCCGGAACACAGACAGGCGAGCGGTTTTCCCAACGGAGCGGAAAAGGTTCTTCAGGAGCAGCTTCCGATGATGTTCTGACCGAGGATGGACAGGTGAAGGAGCCGGCATCTTCTCGGTACCAAGATCCGGAAGCGCCGGCGAGCGGATTCGGACTTTCTGGAGATTCCGGAAAAGTCGATGCAGCTTCGCATGATTCGATTTCTAATGCTGCAACGAGAGAGTCTTTTTCCCTCACAAAGGTCGAAGGCCAAGGAGAGGGAGGAGGTTTTTCCTCATTCCCACAGGGTAAGACAGGCACTAGTGAGAATGAAAGAGGTACCGCAGCCAGACAGTCTCCGAAAGCGGGAGAAGTGCGGGAATCCGGGCATGAGCCTGCGCAGGGAAAGGCGGAGCAGGGGGGTGACATCGATCGGTTCCAGAGCACCGGGAAACCAGGAGAAGGGCGACAGGAGCACGACAAGGGGAGCGGAACCACTGGAGCGGCAGACAGAGCGGACGGGGAGAAGCGGGAAAGTGCTTCAGGAGAAGAGCTGGCTGAGGGCAAGACCGGAGTTGCGGCGCCGGGCAACGAAGGGGAACGGACCGGGAGTAGAACCGAAGCGCAGAAGAGCTCTTCAGCATTTTCCGAGAAACGTGCTGAAGATGCAAAGGCAAAAATTGTGGAACTCAAAGGTATACGGAGGGAGGGGGATACGCGTTCGTTCAGGGTCAGGGGAATGTCCGAAAGGGAGACCTTGAAACTGATGAAAGAGGATGTGAAAGCCGAGTATGCACGGCAGGACGAGGCTGCCATTTCCAGGAACGGCATACCGCTGGACGAAGCGAACACGGTGAAACGATATTTTCTTTCAATAATTGGTGCGGAATGAGGAGGACATGATGGATGCGGAACGAACCGTTGAAAAAGCCTGTGCCACGCTCGCCTGTATCGAAGAAGAGGTTTACAAAGCTGTGGTGGGGCGGACCGGTCTCGTCCGGGATATGCTCACCGCAGTGCTGTGCGGCGGCCATGTCCTCATAGAGGGGTTGCCCGGTTTGGGGAAAACGCATCTTGTGTCGAGCCTGAGCAAGGCGCTCAAGCTGACCGTGTCGAGGATTCAGTGCACGCCGGACCTCATGCCTGCCGATATCCTGGGCACTAATGTGCTGCTTATGGACGAGCGATCCGGAGAAAAAGAAATTCGGTTCCAGCCCGGACCTGTGTTCGCCCATGTCGTGCACGCGGATGAAATCAACAGAGCGAGCCCCAAGACACAATCCGCTCTCCTCGAAGCCATGCAAGAGCGCCAAGTCACCGTAGGTGGACGCACCTATCAGCTCCCCGATGTGTTCGCCGTATGCGCGACGCAGAATCCCATAGAAATGGAAGGCACCTATCCCCTTCCCGAGGCCCAGCTCGACCGTTTTTTTTACAAACTCCTGGTGCCGTTTCCGGCGGAGGATGAGCTCATGGGCATCATAGACAAGACCGTATCGTCTCGCATGCCCACGCTCGAAGCTGTTGCGGACGAGGCTTCGATTCTAGAGCTACGGGAGCTCATACGACAGGTGCCCATAG
>CAZWAS010000042.1:0-2804 GCA_964631915.1 uncultured Spirochaetales bacterium
TCTCAGCAAGTTGTCCCCTAAGGCGAAGCTATTCTTTTGTGTGCTCATTCCTGCGCTCATCATCTGCATCGGGGGCGGAATACTTTTTCTAGTGCTTAGGACTTCCGGATTAAGGAACGAGTATGTATGGCGCATCCTCACGGATACCGATGTCGCTCTGAGTAAAGGATATTTCAATCAGGGGCTGGACTTGCTGCTGAAAGCGGTGCCCCAAGCATCGGGCAAACACCAGTGGCTTTCTCTGCTCAAACGGGCAAAACTTCTCTGTTCTGGTTCCGAGGATTACTCAGTCCTGTATGAGCTCTCCCTAAAGGCTGTACGTTCGATTCCGGGAGCGGAGGAATTGTGGGCGGTATTCGTGTACGCTGCATTGCAGACCGGCAAACTGAAGGAAGCATATACGGAAGCAGAGACACATATAAAATCGGTTCGATACGAGAGTCTCCGTGCTCAAGCTGCGCTTGTGTTCGAGGGGAAAAAGGAAGTAGGAGCGTTCAAGGATCATAAAGTCAATCTGCTCTATGTGCTGCCGGATATCAAAGAGCCTGCAGCGTTCGAAAAAGCTTTCGAGGAAACAGGCAATAAAGGGTTTCTCCTGGATGCCGCTCTTTTGCTGACTTTGCAGGGAGATTTTGAACGTGCACTTTCCAGAGCCAGTGCTCTGGACTCGAACCTGTTTGCAGAAGTGAAAGGATTCATCGCCTACGATGCCGGAGATTTCGAGGCAGCCATGGATGAATTCGCCTATCTTTATGCAGTGCGGAGCAGCAGGCACGATCTTCAACTGGTGCAGGCTGATATGTGCGTGAATTTGCATGACTTCCGACGCGCGGAGGAAATATACGCATGGTTCCTCCGTGAACACCCGGAATACTCGTGGATTCCGTATGTCAACATGGCGTATTTTGCGCAGCAGAACAAAAACGAGCGACAAGCTGCGGAATATCTGGAACGGGCATATCTCTTGTTTCCAGATGAAAAAAGTGTTATCCGAGCTCTTGCACTGTTCTATGCGGCACACGGGCTTGTCGCCCAGGCTCAGTCGGTTCTGGAGAAATTTCTTTCCGTGCATCCCGGTTCTAAGGATCTGGAACTCGTCCGTCTTCATGTCGCATCCGCTGAACTGAATCCACAGCGATATGAGACGTATGTGAGGGAGCTTTCGAATGCATATCCGGAGAACGAGGATATCCAACGGATACTCGTATGGTATCTCCTCGGTACCCGATCCTATGCGTCGGCGCTCGAGTCGCTCGCTAGTTTCGAACAAACATACGGAAAGAGATCGTGGATCGTTTTTTATCGGGCTGTTGTGCTTACTCTCCAAGGCTCGCGCGATGAGGCTGCGGAGCTTTTCGCTGGCATACAGGATGGGCGGTACGCCTGGCAGAGCGCTTACAATGCAGGTTGCATTTTTCTCGTGCAAGGAAAGTACAACGAAGCGCTTGCAAAGCTTAAGAAGGCGCAGGATTTCCTAAGACCCGATGCACAGGAGCACGAGGCACAATACAAAGCACGAATTCTTGCGAAAATCGGCCTTGTGCTGTTTCAGCAAAAGGAGTATCAGGAGGCCTACAGACAGACGATGAAGGCGCTGGCTTTCGATCCGTTGAATCTGGAAGCGAGGCTCATTTCCAAACAACTTGAAGATAAGCTCAATAAATGATACGCTTTCCGGCATATTCGATCTACAGCACAGGAATTATACTGAATGATACGTTTGAAAAGCGCGAAAGAGATCGGCTACATCCGCGAAGCGGGAAGGATCGCCGCTGAGACGCTGAAGGCCCTGTCGGCATTGGTCGAAGAAGGCATAACGACACTCGAGCTGGACAAATTTACCTATAACTTCATTACAAAACACGGGGGACGACCCTCATTTCTCAATTACATGGGATTCCCCAATAGTCTCTGCGCATCCGTGAATCAGGAAGTGATCCACGGAATTCCTGGAAAGCGCAAGCTGAAAAACGGAGACATCATCGGTCTCGATCTGGGAGTGGAGCTGAAAGGATATTACAGCGACATCTCCTGGACCTATGCAGTGGGACGCATCGATGAGGAGGTACGGAAACTCATGATGGTGACTCAGGAGTGTCTGTCCATGGCCATAGAAAAGGCCCAGGCCAACAATAGAATAAACGACATCGCCCGTGCCGTATTCGAGCATGCGACGAATAACGGATACGGGGTGGTCCGGAAATACTGCGGACACGGCGTCGGATTTTCCCAACATGAGGAGCCTCAGGTGCCAAATTACGTAGGACCGGGGCCGAACCCCCGGTTGAAGGCAGGTATGGTACTAGCTTTGGAACCCATGATCAATATGGGCACAGGGGATGTCGTGCTCCTGGAGGACGGATGGACGGTGGAAACTGCGGATAAAAAAGTCTCTGCGCATTACGAACACACCATTGCGGTGTTCCCGGATCACACGGAGGTTTTGACGGCTCTCGATTAAGAACTTTGTAACTATTTTGTCCTTTATTATATTTGTAATAGTGACTATTCATGATGGAGGACTATCGTATGAAAATACGCACGCTTTTTTTCTCGCGGAACTTTTTGCTGTTCAACCTCGTTTTGGTCGGAATTATCATCGGTTTTGCCATTGCGCTGATTTCTTTTTCCTATACGCCAAAACTTCCTGCTGGTGAAGTGGTTCACGCACAGGAGAAAACCATACAGCCTTCGAAAGGCTCGGTGGAGACGCTGCAGAATCTGCAAGATTCATTTCGATTTGTAGCACAGAAAGTGCTTCCCGTTGTAGTCGAGATCAATGTCGTCGAAGTCAAAAAACAGAC
>CAZWAS010000042.1:2826-14887 GCA_964631915.1 uncultured Spirochaetales bacterium
AACAGGAATTTCCCCTGGGATTTCTTTTTTCCTTCGCCCGGACAGGGAGACGGGAGTCAGCAACCTAAGGAGCGGGAGTTCAGAAATAGGGGCTTGGGTTCTGGAATTATTGTGCAGAAAGACGGAAAGAAGGCATACGTGCTAACCAATAACCACGTAGTGGGTAATGCAGATGAAATAACTGTTTCGCTTTACGATGAGCGGGAGTTCAAGGCAAAACTCGTCGGGAAAGACGAAAGAAAGGATCTCGCACTGGTCGTATTCGAGACTGACGACAAGGATATTCCCGTTGCCACACTTGGAGACTCGGACTCCCTCCGCGTAGGAGACTGGGTTCTGGCAGTAGGGAATCCTTTCGGATTCGAATCCACAGTCACCTCCGGTATAGTGAGTGCATTGGGAAGACGGGGTGGACCGACGGGCAATATCAGCGATTTCATTCAGACCGATGCAGCTATCAATCAAGGCAATTCCGGAGGAGCGCTCGTCAATATTCACGGGGAAGTGGTAGGAGTCAACACCTGGATCACCTCTCCGACCGGCGGGAACATAGGACTCGGATTTGCAATACCCATAAACAATGCGAAAAAAGCGATAAAGGATTTCATAACTCAGGGTTCGGTGGAATACGGATGGCTCGGCGTGAGCGTAGGGGACGGAGGACCCGATTTTGTAGCGGATATGGGATTGAAAGGCAAGAAAGGCGCTTTTGCTTTCCATGTGTTCAAGGATTCCCCTGCCGATAAAGCCGGAATTTTTCCGGGAGATTTCGTCGTGAAAATCGACGGCCATGATATCAAGAACGCCGATCAGCTTGTGAATCTCGTCGGTGATCTTTCTCCCGGGCAGGTTTCCAAGTTTGAGATCATCCGAAACGGCGTTACCGTCATGCTGGATGTCAGGATTGCGAAACGGGAAGACAGTCAAGCCATAGCGTCGAAAAGCAAGAATTTGTGGCCTGGTATGTCCGTATATCCACTTGTCGCGGATGTGCGGAAAGAACTCGATATAAAAGACGACGTGAAAGGTGTACTTATCCAGAGCGTGGAGGATAAGGCTCCAGCACAGATAGGCGGCCTCAAAGCGGGAGATATTATTACCGCCATGAACGGGAAGCCAGTGCTCAGCGTGCTCGATTTCTACAAAGCGTTGAACGACAAGAATGTGAAGGAAATTCAGTTCCGGATCATGCGAGAAGGTCGTGAATTTAGTTTCGGAATTGTCCGATAGAGTTATTGATGAACAAAATATTTTTACCGTATGACCAAGTCCGAAACAATGCTTTGAAGCTTGCCCATAGGATACATAAAGACGGTTTTGTACCCGATGTGATATATGTCCTCCTGCGAGGGGGGGCATATATCGGAAATGTGATAAGCGAATACTTCAAGATTGTGCGAAAAAAAGAAAGACCAGTGTTCTATGCCGCTGTAGTGGCCCGCTCGTATACAAATATCAGGCAGCATAGTCAGGTTATGGTGGACGGGTGGACGTACAAACCCGAACACCTTCGGCACGGTGATAAAGTGCTTCTTGTCGACGATATTTTCGATACCGGTCGGACCATAAACCACCTCGTAGGCATTATCAATGCCAAAGGTATACCACGCGAAGATATCAAGATTGCGGTGCACGATTATAAAACGTATGCGTATCAGGATGAAGATCTCCCTGTGCAACCGGATTACTACTGCGTCAAACACGAGATACTTTCTAAAGAAGAGGATATTTGGATCCACTATATGAGCCACGAGCTTGTCGGGCTTACGGAAGACGAACTCAGAAAGAATTATGTGTCGGCATATGAGGATCTGGATCCGATCTTCAAGGAGTTATTCAAACCATAGGGAGACATGAGAACGCGAGCAGCCGTTTCCAAATTATTTTTCTCCTTCGTTGTCTTTGTGGGCTGTATAACGGCTCTCCATGCAGAGAATGCCGAGTATATTCGAACATCGCTGGATTCTGGTATATTCAGTCAGAATCAAATTCTCAGCGTGGCTGCTGAGGAGAACATTCAACATGTTTTCTTTTTTGAAGAAAGTAAGGAGAAAAATCCCGTCCCGTATACGTTTCCTCTCGAGCTCACGGCTATGGCCGGAGAGGAACGGTCATATACCGTTTATATTCAGGCGCGCAGGCGCGGGGTTATTCTTCAGGAGAAAGTACTCAACATCACGATAGACAAATCAGTTCCGGAAATTCCCGAACCGTCGATCCCTTCTGGTAGCTACCCATCAGAGATATCCATTGATTTCTCGAACAGGAAAAACGGCGAGACGGTGATGTATGCCATAGATACAAAAGATATCGGCAGTTTCATTCCCTATGAGGGCAAACCGTTAAAACTCGGGGCTGAAGGTATGCAAAACTCAGCTGTTCCGTACAAATGCACTGTATATGCATTTTCCGTGGATCGTGCCGGAAATCAGAGTGTGCTCGGACAGTGGGACTATGTATTCGAAAAACCGATACAGCCGTCCAGTCCCGAAAACCTGCTCGTATTGAGTCCGGTCCCGGGCTCCTTCTGCAATCGGCAGCTCCTCGCTATTTACAATCCGGGTTACGAATGGATCAAGTATTCTGTTGACGGCAAAGATCCCGAACAACACGGGGTGTTCTATTTCAAACCCGTTATGTTGGACGTGGCGGGAAGCATAACGCTCAAAGTGGTAGGAAAACCGAAGGGAACGGATGCACTGCTCCGTAAGGAGGTAACGTTTTCTGTTCTCAATGAAAAAACGGATGTTTTTGCTGCCTTGAGCGGAGTCTTCGAAAACTCATTGAACCTCGCCAAAAGGGGCGATCAGGAATATTTCTATTGCTTCGAGGAACGCAGGCCCGGGAAAAACGATCGGATGCTTCCAGATTCCTTGTGGCTTAGCACGATTCCCGGCGGGGTCAGATATGCAACTATTCGTATCGTTCCCCGCGGCTTGGAGACACTCGGTTCTGAGTTTCGATATTTCTATGTGTTGGACGACAGCAAAGTTTCTCCGCCCGAGATTATGTGCGACGCTAAACTTCCCAGTTCCAGTTCTGTTTTCATACGATTCACTTCCCAGCCCGATGCGGATGTATATTATACGATCGATGGTTCGCTTCCGGACAGTAACAGCCTGCACTATACCAAACCGTTCATGCTCCCCCCTCCCGCGGGAAAAAAGACTGCAACGGTTACGATTCTCGCCAAGGCGATCACGGCTTACGGCAAACAGTCTTCCACTGCGAAATATGATGTTCAGTTCGATCTCGAAGAACCAGAAATGCCCGCCATCGATATCGTTTCTCTGCCTCAGGGCGCCGTAGAATTGAGAACAGGGGAAAAGGGTAATCTCGTTTATGAGATTGCATATGGCGATGCTGTTCCTCCGGATCCTGACATGCGCTCTCAGCGGCTTTCTCTCCCTGCATTCGTCAGCGTTCCGTACGGAATGGAGCGAACCTTGTCCATGAAAATATCCAGGTTCGATGAAGCAAAAAACGTTTCGAAACCTTTTTATACGGGTAAAATCGTACTCGACCATTACCCGCCCAAGGCCCCTGTACTTATACCCAAAGACGGCATCGTAGAAATCCAAGGCGAGGGCACGATCTTCTATGTCATGACTGTAGACGGATCTCAGCCTTCATTTATTTCCGGCGAGAAAACACCGTATGTCCGACCGATACCCATAACCGGTAAACCGAACGAGATTATCACGTACCGCATTTCCGCCTTATCCGAAGATGCGAGCGGGAATCTCAGTCCCTTATCCGAACCGTTCCTTTATACAATCGATAAGCGAATTCCGCGATTCGCCGGTTTCAGTGGAGTCGAGCAGGATAGGGTGTACAAAGATGAATCGGTGGAGCTCTCCGTGCGCCTCTTGGATGAAGCGACCGAGTTGCGTTATACGGTTACGAACGACGGTACGGAGCCGCCTGAGCCGACGAAAGATTCCCGGCTTGCAGAAGGGAAAATCAAATTCGAAGGTACGCCGGGGGAAAGGACAGCATTTCAGGTAAAAATCACGCCGTACTTCAAGAACGGAAGCATACCTGGAGAAACGGTATCTGTTAGATTCGTGCTCGATCTCGACCCGCCACAGATTCTGGAACTCAACGGCATAGAGCAGGACAAGGTATACAATTCCGGTACACTTATTCAAGCCAGAACCAAAAATAGCGACGATAAAGTCTTTATCAGCGTGACCGAGAATTCGAAACAATTCGTCGATCCGTTGGGCCCCCAGGGCATCGAGCTCCCTTTTTTTCTTTCAGTGCCTGAAAACTCTGAAAAAACTTTTTTCATAAGCATCGCTGCTGTCGATGCTGCCGGAAACACCGTATATGTACCGGAACAGTATATTTGTACGATCGATCGGAAACCTCCTGAGCCTCCTGTTGTGATGGGTATTCCGGAACAGGGCATAACCGCCCGCCCTGTGATCATTACGATGCAAAGCGACGGCTCTACGCCCTATTATCTGTTGTTCCCTGCTCTTCTCGCACAACAACCGGAACTGTATGAGCCAAAGATGTATTCGGAGCCCATAACGGTGGAAGGAACCGAAGATGCTGAAGAACAGTATATGCTGTTCGTGATCGCAAAGGACAAGGCGGGCAATACGAGCACAGCATACTCACGTTATAGTTTTGTCATCGATAGGAAAAAGCCGCCTGCACCTCCTGAACCTGCCATTGCTGTAGCGAAGGAAGGAAAGAACGAAGGCTTCATCTCGTGGGAAGCGATCCCGGATTATAAAATATTCTATAGATTTTCGGATAATGAACCGTTCGAAGTGTATACGCAGCCGATCCCCTTCTCTCTGTTCGAGAATGTGGGAACTATGGAATACTATCTGGAAGACAGAGCTGGCAATAAAGGATCCTTTTATAGAAAGGAATTCCGCAAGCCCGCAGACAAAGGAAAGATTGTGCCGGTTTTTTCCGGTGTGGACAACGGGGGTCTGTATAATAGCTCTGTGTCGCTCTGTAATCTCACTGAAAACGGTATTGTGCGCTACGAATTATCCGCATATCTTTTCGATCCGAAACCTGTTTCTCAGTTCTCTCCTATTCTGTCTGATAAATTGGATTTCACTGCCGCGGAAGGCGAAGAGGTTACCTATGTCGTTCGGTTGCGCGCCTTCCCGGATATCGGCTCTCGATACGGTTCTGAGGAAACCATGATCCGGTTCAGCATCGACAGAAAAATCCCCTATCCACCTGAAATTTCAGGTGTTTCTGAGAACGGATATTATCAGGAAAACCAGACTGTTGCGTTGAGTGCGCCAGAGGGTACCATCATGGTATCTGTCTCCCCTGAGGCCGAATCCCCTTCCTATATGCCTTATTCGAACCCGATCTCTCTTGCTGTGGAAGAAGGGACTGCGCATCAGTTCTTCATATCCGCGTATGTGACGGACAAGGCCGGCAACGTGAGCTCAAAAAAGAATTTGAAAATATTCATCGATAAAAAAATCATCTATGTCTCTAAACAAGGAAACGATTATTATCCCGGTACGAGAAGCCAACCTTTCAAAACGCTCGAGAGAGCGCTGGAATACTCAATACTGACCGGGAGGAACACTGTGTACCTCGGAGCCGGAGAGTACGACCTGCAATCGCCTCTGGTGCTTACGAGGAATATAAGCATACAAGGTGGCTTCTCCGGGAGCACATGGGAACAGAACTCCGGAAAATCCGTCATTGTTCCCGGAATGTATTTTCCGAAGAACCGACCGCTTTTTACGGTGGACGGTGCTACCGTGAATTTCGATTCGCTCATCGTACGGGATCCGGATAGAAAAGTATCGACGTTCATCGATTTTCTTGACGGAAATCTCACGATTTCCTGCGTTGACGCCGAACTTCACCCCGGCATGAAACAGGGCATGTCTCAGAAAAACGGTACGTTGATGATAAAGGCATCCTCATTCATAAAAAAACACGGAGAAGGAGCTTCTTTGATCGTCATAGAGGGTGGAACCGCTTCGATTTCCAATTCTCTATTCTCCACTGATGTCGCTTCAGGAGATGTATCGCTCGTAAAGGTAGTGAATTCCACCAGGTTCGACTTGGAGAATTCTTCGCTGAATCCGGGATCAGGCAAATTCACAGGTGCTCTCTCTCTGACGAGGAGCATAGCGAATTTGAAACGAGTGACGCTCAATGCAGGAAATGCAGAACACCAGGCTGTGGCTTTGTCTGCCCGCGAGTCTTCGGTATTCATAGAAAATTCTGAAGTACGGGGAAATGCATCGTCCAGAATGAGCACTGCGATCAGTTCGTTCGATTCGAATATCGAAATTTCGAAAACGACCATTGAAGCGTCTTCGAGCTGGGGTTCCGTGGGTCTGGATGCAGAAGATTCCTCCATAACGGTTTCGTATAGCGTTATCCGGGGAATGAAAGAACAGGAGTTTCTTTATCTCATCCGTTTCGACAGGAGCGGTGGAATCTTCCTGAACAATTACATATTCGGTGATGAGGCGAGGGACTATATAGGCATTTCCATGAAGAATTCGCAAAGCAGGTGGCTTCACAACACCATACTCCATGGTAAAGGCAAAACCACCGAAATCGGATGCAAAATATCCGGCAATTCTTTCACCGAAGTGTTGAATACCGTATTTCTGAAAAACGCTTCCTCAGATGGTACCGCTTTTCTTCTGGATTCCCTCGGCATGGAACTAACCTTTCTGGGAAACAATATTGCAGGTTTTCGAAATTTCCTCGTCGTGGAAGATCAAAAGCGTACTATCAAATCAATAGAAAGATTCAACCTCCTCGACGGCGATCCCTACGGCGGCCCTTTCCATAAAAACATAAGCGAGGCAGTCGGGAAAACCTTTGCACCCGTCGGAGCCGGCGAGATACCGAGGCTTTTACCTTCTTCCCAGTGCATAGACGCGGGCAACGATCTCGGCTCCACGCTGCTTTTGGAAACTGACTGGTTCGGCCGCAAACGGCCGAACCCGCGCCACGGTATCAAACCGTTGAACGATATCGGAGCCGAAGAGTATTATAACGACTGAATACTATTCGATACTCCATATCCTTGCGGATGCGCTTTCATCGTAGACGTTTTTCCAGAGCCCCCTTCCTATCGTGCCTGCAAAGATCGTTTTCGAAGAACCGACAGTGTCCACCAAAAAGCTCGATACCTCGGAATAGTACAGATTGCTACTTCTGTAATTGTTGATATCGGTGGTGAGCGCAGTCGGCGAGCTCAACGCTATCCCGGTGATTTCGTAGTACCCTTTCGTTTTCGCACCAACAAGAGTAATTGAAGCAGTATCGGTCTCATAGTCCATGAATACCGTAAACCCTATATCGCTGACCGTTTCGCTTTTCGTCCAAGAGGTGCCGTCATACGCAGCGATGAAACCGTCGAGGGACGAGAGGTAGAGTCTGTTCTGGAGCGCAGAGCGATATATGCCGCCGTATCCCTTAACGCTGGTCGTCTGCGAGTCGGTATCGCGCGAGAATGTCACACCGTCCGTGCTTTTCAGGAGAAAATAACCGCTTATCAGCCAATATGTGGGGATTCCGTTGTAATTCGTGTATGCGCCGCCGTTCACGGGAGCGTACAGAGAAACGCCGGTCGTTGTAACTTTTGTAAAAGATATGCCATCGGTTGAATGATAAGCCAGATAGTAATAATTCCCTAGATCCAATGAATACAGACGCATCGTGAGATACAGGTGCTCATTTGTCCCATCGGAAACGACATGCAGGCTTATTACCTGATTACCGCTGATAGAGGGGCTGTCGTCCGTGACCTGGGGAGTTATCGCCTGCCACGCTTCGGCCACAGGAATGGATTTGTACAAACCGAACTGAGCCCCTGCAAGGTCCGAGAATGCGGCATACAGCTCGCCTTTAAAAAGCACTGCGGCCTGACACACACTCATGGATTCTGGGGGAGCCACATCGACCCATTCGACGTCGCCGACAGATTTCTTCCGTATGGTATTGGAGACTATGTAGTAATAATCCGATGTCTTGAAAGAATTGGATACTGTGATGTAGTTACTGAGTTTGGAATCTGTAATTTTTTTTTCAAATTCCAAACTATAAAAAATGCCGAGCGGACCTTCCGTACAGGAAGAAAACATAACGGAAATAAACAGAACGAAACCTAAAACGGATGATATTTTCATCTTGAACCTCATTTGAAATGGTACAGTGCCGAAAGACTTGCCTCAAGGAAGTTGCCAAATCGACTCTGGTCAATCCGTGTCGTATCGGTGTATATTTGTGGGATCCACCAATATACGATATTCAGGCCGAAGGACCAGTCGGAAGTCGCCATCCAATAAAAAGAAAAACCGGGTTTGAGAATCGGTGCCACATGGAATTCTTCTTTATATTTCGTCAGTACCGGCCCAACTCCCATGTAGATGGGTAATTCGAAGGGGAAAAAACGAAACACATACGATGCCTTAACGGTTATAGGCACCATGAATAGAGCCCACATGTTGGGGCTGAATGCGAACATGCCGCTGAGCTCTATGCCCACGTTGAAATTGTTGTTGAGGTAGGAAGCCCATTGGAGGGAACCCACTCCGCCGAGGGAGAGATTCGTACCGGCTATAGCACCGGTCGGGGCCTGGAAAAAAAGTGGCACGAACAGTCCGCCGTTTATACAGAGCATCTGATCTCCGAGCGTATACAGCGGAACCTGCTTGTTGTCGGCTTCCCGATTTTCCTGTTTCCCTTCCTGGGCTGACAAGAACGAACCGGAAACAAAGAGTACCATACACACGGAGAACCAGAGTATGAGTTTTTTTTTCTTCAAAGTTATCCCCTCGTTCGTAAGATTGAGAAAATAGTAGCACTCGCAAGTTCTTTTTTCAAGGTTGAACAAAGTCAATCATGGAGGAGGATAAAATATAGAAGTAAGAACGCATGTCCTAACGAGGAGACAAACTGTATCCGATTTGGTATACTTCGCTGTCGAGCATAACGAATTCACGGAGAACCTAATGGCTATGAACAGAGTGAAGAGCACGGATGATTTGATTTTCATCAGCCGTGCCATAGTGAGCGTATCGGATAAACGGAATATCGGAGATCTCGTCGAAGGGCTGATTCGCATCAATCCGGCTATACAGTTGTATTCCACCGGAGGCACATTTCAAGTCATTCAAGAGAAACTCGGTTCGGCATGGGGAAGAAACCTTATCAGCATCTCTTCGTACACCGGCCAGCCGGAAATGCAGGGAGGGCTGGTGAAGACGCTCGACTACAGGATTTACATGGGGTTGCTGAGCGAGCCGAATAATGTGTTTCACGAAGAGGATATGCGCAGGACAGGAAGTGTCACATTCGATTTAGTCGTGGTGAATCTGTATCCTTTTTCCGCAATCGTTGCTTCAGAAGGATGTACGGTGGAGGATGCACGTTCTCACATCGATATCGGAGGTCCTTGTATGCTACGCGCTTCGGCAAAAAATTTTCTAAGAGTCGCATCCGTATGCGATCCGGACGATTACAAGAGCCTGATCGATGAGCTCGATAAGCTGAAAGGGCGACTGTCCTTTGCCACGAGGTTTTCCCTTGCGCAGAAGGCTTTCAGGCATACCGCCGCATACGATTCTGCGATAAGCGATTATTTGGGGTCCTGTACCAGCGAGAAAGCTCGGAAAACATATGGATTATGACCCTCAGATGAAACCGCGAACCAGTACACCATCGCTTAAGAATCCCGGACATCGGAAACTCGTGCTCTTCATTGTGGGAATAAACGCTGCGCTTATGGTAGCACTGTTCGCGATTTTCGCCGTCATCCTTTTTTTCGGCATGTGGAAACATAGTCCCTTGGAAGATGCGGTTTTACGAGAAAGCAGATCGAACCGGCAAATTCTCGATCTGGTGAAACAAAACATATTCCTTCTTGCTCAGGATTCGAATGAAGTGAGGAGAATTCTGAAACTGCCGCAAAAAGCATATGATCTTTTTTTGCCAGAAGAAAAGATCGGAAAGGCCGGAGAGGAAGAAGAGCAGAAAAGCGTTGCATTTTTCCGCGCGGTCGACAGAATCGTTGCAAATGAGAAGGCCACTGAATCGAAACGGCGGTATAAGAGTTTCTTGTCTTCGAAAGAAGTGTCGAATATACTGCAAAGCCGAGGGTGGCAACTCAAAGAAAACGGCGAGTTCGCGCAGCGGATACTCTCGAAAGGAAGGACTTTTTTCTTTATACGATTCGATCCGGAGAACGCTGTGTTCGAATTCGAATCTTATACCGGCGAAACATATAAGACAGGTACCGTCGATGCGGGGCTCGAAGCATTTCTCCTAACGCAAGACAAATCGGTGGCAACACATTATGCAAGAGTTTACGAATCCTACAGGCTTTTTGCTTCACTGAGCAAGAATCAAGACATCCTTCGCGCTATGAAGAAACGGGGTCTGATCTTCAGACCCATGGAAGAACGCGACGATGAGTATGTGCTCACCATCTCCAGAGATCCGGAACCGATTGCCCTTTCTCTCGTATTGTCGAAAAAGGAAAATGTCTTTGTGTTAGGAGATAGGAAGTTTTCTAATTTCGATTCCTTTATGCATGCGGTTGCAGAAAAGATCCCGGAACTGGAGATACGTACCCAAGAGGAGCGCGAGTTGCAGAAACAGAAAGAGGCTCTCGAGCGGTTCTTTCTCGACGACGGGTTTCGGGCGTTTCTCGATTCTAAAGGATTGAGGATTGCCAATGAAATAAGGGAGGATGCGGAATACTATTATTATGATCTCGTACAAGGGGACGGAACCCGCGTCGGATCGTACGGATTGCAGAAATTTTTCGCCGAAGTATATCTCATGGATTCGGACGACGTGCCTATCGGATCTCTAAAGTCCCTCCAAGACGATGATTTACAAGGGAACGGAAAAAAAAAACGCTGATCCCTGATGTGTCGACTTTTGAAAGCACGGATACCGGAAATGCGTCGGACCGTACTTTCCTCATCGTTGGGGCGCATGAAAACATGACGGATGCGCTGATCATCGCCCATGCCGATGGCACTCAGAATCGTATCACGCTCTTTAGCCTTCCGCGCGACCTGTACTACAAAGGGAAAAAAATCAATTCGATCTATGCGGATTTCGGCCCCCACGTTTTCTTGAAAGAGCTTTCGGAAATCACAGGGCTTGCGATATCTCATTATATCATCATAGACATGTTTGCTTTCATAGATGCAGTGAACATACTCGGGGGCATAGACGTCACGCTCGAGGAACCGCTCATCGATCCGTCGTATAAGATCAAGGAAGACGGAACATGGGGTACGCTTTATTTTCGCGAAGGGACCCACCACCTAAACGGCATACAGGCATTGCGCGTGGCCAGATCGCGCAATTATTCTTCGGATTTCTCCAGGGCGAAACGGCAACAGCTCATACTAAAGGGGGTGAAGAAACGCTTTGAGGAACTAGGATTGCAGGATTTGCAAAAATTGTTCGGGTTGTTCCGGGTTTTGGTGAAATATGTGTCCACGAATCTCAACCCCATCGAGTTGGTGAGTTTTTTCTTACAGTACAAAAATACCCAAATACATGCTGAAAACGTGATAGATACATCGAATGTACTTTACGCAACGTACAGTAATATTTATTATTTAGGTGAAGAGGTGGAAATAACCGAAGATTTCAACAAGGGAGCATATATTCTGCTTCCTGTTGACAACAATTGGAACATTATTCGCTGGTATATCCGCAAACTCATTACAGGAGGAAAAATATGAGCGATTTGGTGCCGAGAAAGACTCTCGAAAAACAAGCGATAAACGGCATAGCAGGTATCGGCGGGGGCATAGCTGCTTTCATTCTCAATGCGATTGCATCTCCCGGAAATTTTTCCATTCCAGGGCTTATCATAGGTGGTATACTCACCGTGGTTGGTTTGAGCTCTCTCAAATCCAAAGGAGGCAGATTCATCAACGTGGTGGTGAGCGCAGCGGGCATCCTAACGCTGGTGGCTTCTCTTCCTGGTGTGGGGGGCATCGGAACAGGGTTGCTCATAGCTTCCGGAATCGGGCTGCTCGCAGGGGGAGTGTACAGCCTATTCAAGTTTTTC
>CAZWAS010000042.1:14911-26411 GCA_964631915.1 uncultured Spirochaetales bacterium
ACGGTCGTAAGAGGTGTATGGAAAAACGCTACTGGCTTGAGACCTACGGCTGTCAGATGAATAAGGCGGAATCCAATGCCTTGGAGTCGTCCCTTGTGCAGAAGGGCTGGAAAAACGCCGAAAGCCCGGAACAGGCGGACCTTGTCATTCTGAATACCTGTTCCGTGCGGAAAACCGCAGAGAGCAGAATCTGGGGGCGTCTGGGATATTTCAGGAATTTGAAAAAACGTTCCCACCCGAAAATAGCGGTCATGGGATGCATGGCGGAACGGTTGAAGGACGAGTTCAGGCGGGAAGCACCCGAGATTGACATACTCGTAGGAACGAGTCAGAAAGGTGATTTTTTCAGGCTCATCGACCAGATGGACGATTTGCAGATCCCTGAAAGCGGTTTTACCTTTCAAGAAACCTACGGCAAGGAAACTGACTTTCAGGCCTATATACCGATTATGCACGGGTGCGATAATTTTTGCAGTTACTGCATCGTGCCTTACGTACGCGGAAGGGAAATTTCCCGAAATCCGGAAGCTATAATCAAAGAGGTGGAGGAGCTCGATGCCCATGGGGTGAAAGAGATAACACTCCTCGGACAGAATGTCAATTCCTATTGGTTCGCTTCCGGTTCCGAAGAACTCGATTTCCCTTCGCTTCTTAAGAAAATAAGCGAGCGGGTCAGAAATATTCGCTGGATTCCTAACCTCGCATCCCAAGGATGTTTCAGATAAACTTATTTCTCTGCTTGCGGTAACACCTGTCCTGTGCAAGCATATCCATCTGCCCGTTCAGCATGGTTCGAATGCAATTCTGTCCGCGATGAACCGAAACTATTCCAAAGCGCAGTATCTGTCGCTTCTGAAAAAAATACGCACCGCAGTTCCCGACATAGCAGTAACCACCGACATACTCGTAGGGTTCCCTGGAGAAACGGAAAACGACTTTCACGAGTTGATTTCTCTTATGGAAGAGGCTCAATTCGACGATGCGTTCATGTATAAGTACAATCCGCGGGAAGGCACGAAGGCATACGATTTACCGGATACCGTACCGGATGAACTGAAAATCGAACGGCTTCAGAAGGTCATAACGCTTCAAAAGCGTATAGGCATACAACAGAAAAGACTGAGAATTGGAAATATCGAAGCAGTACTCGTGCAAAGCATTTCGAAAAAACACAGCGATGAGCTTCTTGCAAAGACGGAGAGGGACGAGATGGTGGTTTTCCCCGGTCCACAGAATTTGATCGGCTCGTTTGCCTTTGTAGAACTATCCGGGCTGCAAGGAAACACATTTATAGGAAAGGAGATCCGATGCTCTGGAACGTGAAGATCCGCAGAAGTAAGCATGAAAAAACGGTTTCCATGCTGGCATTTTGGCTGCTCGTATCCATTTCATCGCTATGCGCTGAAACCACGGCGGTGTCCGAAGTTCTCAAACGAGCCGCGGAACTCGAAAGTCAATCGAAGCTCGACGAAGCTTCCTCCCTGTATATCGCTTGGCTCAAAACAAATTACGGCGATTCCGGATTCGACGAAATCTTCCAGCGTACGGTGAGGCTGCAGAATACCACGGCGAAAATGAAATCCTTATACGATGATTTGTTGCTCTTTCTCCCTGCAGGGGAAAAACGCCATCGGTTGCTCATAGAGCGGGGATATTGGGGAATTCTCACGGGAAACGTGGAAGATGCGCAGAAGGATTTTCAAGATGCCTCGTTTTCTATGCCGAATGCACTGGATTACCAAAGCCTGCTTATGAGTGCTCATCTGTTTTTTGAAATGGGAAGGTACGAAGAGGCTCTGAATCAAGTGCAGGTGATCAATGCATCCGATTGTGGAGAAGGTCTTACCCTGCGTGCCAAACTTCTTCAGGCAAGGATTTTCGATACTCTGGGTAAACGGGAACAGGTCCTGGCGATTGTGAAGGAAATTGTAGCAGGCGGAAAGGGAAGAAAAGACTCGGATACGTTACTCACCTTATTCATGCTTGCCCGAAACTATGACGATGCGATCGCCTCGCAAATTTTTAATACCCTCAAGTCGAATTTCCCCGATTCCCCGGAGTGTTCGCTTGCTCAGGGGCAGAGCGCAGGCGAATTCGGTTCTGTCGGTTTTCTGTATAATCCCGCATTGGTTTTCCCCGATCCTCGAACGATTCTCTCTCCTCAAACCCAAGGTACTGAAGCTCAACCTGTGGCACGGGTTTCGAAGCAGGAGAAGGAAAATATTTCCATACAAACCGGATCGTTTGCAGTAAAAGAAAATGCACTCTATATGGTGAAAGATCTCGAAAAAGCGGGGTTCAAAGCTGTTGTGAAAGAAAAAAAAGTGAATGAAAAGATCTACTATGCTGTATTGCTCCTTCCGGAACAGGTATCAAAAAATGATGTTCAAACGATCATACTTCGGCTCAAGGATAAGGGGTATGAAGGATTTCTTGTGATCAACGACTGATCGTTGGTTCGAGCGTCTCTATTTGTTCGAGCTTAAGCTGTTCGCCCTTCAGAGGTTCAAACCCTTTTACGCCGACTCTTCCCGGCATAAGGATGATCCTTCTTACGATACGAACCTTGTCTTTTTCTTCCGTATACGTGATGCGGTATGTCCGCGTTTCGGTGACGAGACCACTTGCACTCATAATCTTCAACTCGAGAATGTCGGTATTCACCTGGTATATCGCATACCCTCCGGAAATTTCTTTACCTTTTTCGTGCATGGTGAAAAACGGAGAATTGAAGTACAGCTCCGTACCTTCCTGGTTGCTGTACAGACCGGAAATTCTCAAGGAATCCACAGGAATTTTCAACATCTTCTGCCTAATCAGATTGCTCTGAATGCTCTGTCCCAGTTTTTTGTATTCTCCGTCCCATTCTTCGCTTCCCTGAATGGTCACCTGGATCGAATTGGCTGAAAGAACGGTAACGGCTATTTGTCTCCGAATGGAGGCGATCGAGTAGTTTTCTCCATTGATATACAGACCGCGATAGATGGTTTTATGGGATGATTCCCAGTTATATATTTCCTGAACATCTCCCGTAAAAAAGGTGATAAGTCGTGCCTTCGGATCGAAGAATATTATATCTCCCATGGACTGGACGGAAATTGGTGCATCCTTATTTGCTCTGTACCACGGACCGGAGAGAAACTTCTCGAACGCTTCTTCCTTTGCTTCGAATAATTCTTTCAACTGCCTTTCTTCTATTTTTTCTCCTGGAATTTTCAGAACTTGCGTTTTCACATATCTGTTTTCCTGATACTTCCAGTAGTACGTAGTTTTTACAAGATCCATGATGTTGTTCGATTCCGGATCCCGTGCGTAAGTGACGATGGGAAAACTGGAACCGTTTTTTTGACCCATCTGGTAGGCGAGCGAGCGTTCCGATTCCTCGATTTCTATGGTGCCGTCGGAAACGAGAGAACAGATATTGGTATAGAACAGACCTATCCCGCTCGAAGGATGTGTTTTCCTGAACACATCGAGCGTTTGGTCAGCATTCTCGTTCATGCCTGTACATATGATTTCGATACTATGATCTCCGACCACATCCTTGAGCGAAACGGAAAAAGTCCGGATGTTGGTAGCTTGCGTCAAGCCTGTCCATGCTCTTGTATACGAATTGCGTACCGTATCGAAATCAGCCACGATTATTCCGATTCCCGAAGCGGCACCGGGTTTGTATTTCCGCACGATGATTATCTGCTCATCGTTCCTGTCCAAATCGAGATTGACATTCATCACTTGAAGCAGGTTTTCGCTTTCGTCCAACGCCACCTTCGGTTCAAGTATCTCGCTGGCAATGCTGTTCTGTTCAAGCTCTTCTGTATCTGGCGAGTTCTGGCCTTCCTGTCCCCCCGCGGGTATGACCCATTTCGAAGGAAGGATGGTTTCGTACGACGGAGGCTCTTTTTTCTCGCATGCGAGCAGGGATAATGCGAGGGCGGCAATCAAGGGGAAAAACCATTGTTCCTTTATCATATCGGTATCCCTTTTCTAGTAGCATGTTTATGACTTCGTATCAAGGGCTTACGAACGGGAAGCAGAAGTGGTTTTTTGTTCTTTTTTAGATTTGTTCTTGCGGAGAACGAGGAATACGATTGTTATGATGGCTGCAGCCGCTGCAACGCCTCCTATCGCATAATACATCCACATGGCATTTGCTTGTACTTCGAACGAGACCTGGAAGACCGTTGGAACGAATGTGTCTTTCCCCGTAAATGAGAAAACGAGTTCTCCCGATTGTTGCAGCGCTGTTTTCTCAAAGGGCGGGAATTTGACCGGTATCGTAATCTCCGCGTCGTTTTCGGGATCAAGGGCAATGGAGAAAGGGGAAGGCAATACGTTATGAGTTTCGCCATTCCGACTGAACGTTACAGCAGCGATTCCCACGGTTTTCCTGGATTCGTACCCTTTCGATCTCAAAAGCAAAACTAGTTTTCCTGTACCATCTTGTCGAACTTCAGTAAATCGGGGAGTCGATGTGAGTTCGATGAAGCCCAGAAAGTCCTTCGTCTCTGCTTCGAGCGCTTCTTTCAACGAACCCTTTTTCGCAGAAGTCTGGTTGGAAGTTTCCCCGCTCTCTGCAGCAGTTCGAGGATCCGCATCGGGAACCTCTGCATACGAAGCAGAGAGCTGTGCAGCCAATTCCTGGGCTGCGGATTTCGTTCCGATGCCGAGTATTACGACTTTCCATCCCTGTTTCTGGATCGTCTTCGTATTTTCAAGAAACACGTGGTTGAATGAACCGTCCGGCGTATAGTATTTGCTTTGTGGCGGAGCTTCCTGTTTTCCATCAGTGAGAAGGAGAATGAATTGTCTTCGTGATGAGTTTTGAAAGTCGCTCATAACGACTTTCAGCTGGTCCAGCGCATTTCCTATATCCGTAAACCTGCCGTTTGCCCGAATAGAGTCGATTTTTTCCCCGATCGCTTTCATGTCTTCAATGCCGCGGAATTCCTGACGCACGAGGACTTCCGCCTTGCCGTAAAATACGATGATGGTTAAGAAGTCCCCGGGGATGAGGAGTTTTTTCAAAAAAAAGTCATTCACATATGCTTTGACATCTTCAATCTCTTCTTCCATCGAGAGAGATTTATCCAAAACGATAAAAATATCAATATTCTCCGTTCGGGTGTCTGCATACAACAAGAAGACTGATAAGAAAAACAGAGGAAAAAACGTGAAAAATTGGGGCGAAAACAGCTTCATATTCATTCTCTATCTTTACTTTCTCATAGGATTGTACCATAATAGTAATGTTGGGGGTAGTAAAAAAAAAAAAAACATACTTTACATTTTTTGCAAGTTGCTGATAATGTATTATATAGAAAGCTTAAGCTAAGGAGAAAATAATGGGAAGTAGTATAGATCTACCGAAAAGCCCGAATGTGTTCCATCCGACAAAGCCAAGCGCAGTTGGTTCTAGAAATTCTCTTGCGCAGGATCCAAGAGACCAACAGGTGGAAGTCGATCGCCTTCTGGAAGAAGAAGTCGATAAGGTAATGAATCATTTGAATTCCAAACTCCCAAAAGAAGTCCTCGAGCGGCTTGATGTCATGGGAGGACTCAAGGAAAAGCTGTATAACTACTTCAACCAGAATTATCAGAACATGTTCAACAGATACATCGTAACTGCTGAAGATGAAATGGTCAAAAAGATCAGAAACTTCATCGACAGGGAAGAAATGAAGGTTCTGGTACGATATACGCCGAAAGAAATAGCGGACTTGCTCGATCAGGTCGGCGGGATGGACAAATTCAATACCGGTGAAATAGAGAAATCTATTGTCAACATGTATGGACACCTCCAGGGACATATTCAGCGTGGCGTCAATGATCTTGAAAACCTCACGAACTCGCTCCTTCGTCAGAAGACGGATGTAGGTGCGTTTATTCGTGGGGAGAATGCCTATTCCGTAGTGAAGTGCTCTTTTAAAGACAATATCGTAAAACCCAGAACCGTATGCGATGTGAAGCTTTCTGTAAACATTCTGGATTCGGAGTTGATCAGCCCTATCTTCCATTACCAAGTAACAGTCGAGTATCTCATCAAAGACCTCATCGCTAAACATCTGATGGATACCATCGATAAAGAAATCGATAAATTGCGCGACCAGCTTCTCGACGAAGGGAAAGAAGAGCTTTCCGACAGCGAAATCATTTTTGAAAAGATGAAGCTGGTGGAGACTGTGACGGACGACGAGAAGGATAATCCGAAATCCAACCGCTACAAATACGTGGCGAAACATCTCATGGAAAGGATTGAAGATCTGCGTGCGGAAATCGACCCTGCAGAGCTGGATCAGCTCAACATCCGGGAAAATCTGAAAAAGATTGTAGACATCGAGAATATCCGAAACAGAGGGTACAATACTTCCGTAAACTCGATCACATCCATACTCGATACGTCGAAAATGGGATATCAATACATCGAGAACCTGAAAAATGCCCGTGAATTGCAGATACGTGAGTATGAAGACACGGACTACAACAAACTTCCCGATGAACGCTATCAGATCCGACTGAAATACTACGACAATGCTCAACTCATCGAAGAGAGAAAGGCATACGATGTACAAGTGAAGTCCTTTGAAATAGAGGTTCAGCATCTGTGGGACGTCCTCGAAATGATTTACGAAGACTCCAAATTCATGAAACGAGTCACAGATTTCGCGGACCTTGCAAAGATCTACAAAAAGAAAATACAGAAGAAGATCAAGGAAAAAACAGGCGATCCTCTGTATGAGGACATCGATAAGAGTTGGGATGAAATTGCATTCGTTCGCGCTCCGGAAACAGAGGTGGAAAAGCTCAACAGGACGTATTTGTACGAGAAGAACAAGGTGAAAAGAAAAATGCTACTCATGCGGGAAAAACTCCAGCAGATGTATGCATACCGATATCCTATTCAACGCCGAGTAATGGAAGAACGGCTCAACTTCCTCGAAGAGCAGTTCAATAAATTCGATTATATGATCAACCCCTATCATATCAACCCTGGTCTGTTGCTCGATGTCGATATCACCTCCATCAAAAAGAAGAAGGGGACTCTAGACGGAATGGCAGGAGTGCTGAACGAATTCCTCCATGGAGTTTCCAAAGGTTTCCAGGATGCGGCGTTTGCGGCGTTCTCCAGAAGACGTTCCACTGTCCGCGAAGACCTCGCACAGACGTTTGCAACGGATATTCCGGCTGCGAGAGGGGCATCGAAGGTCGATAGCTACCTCGATATGCTGAACGAACCAGATACGGAAAAAGCGGCAGAGATTCCGGAAGTGGTCGTTTCGAATGCACCGAAGACTGGCAGTGCGCCGAAGGCGAAGACTCCGGCAAAGAAAGGCATCGTCGACGCAGGCCCTGCAAAACGCAGCAGAGGCAGACCGAAGACAGGAAATGAGGATACAGGCCTGAAAGAAATTTGAAGGCACCCATGAGTTGAGTATTGCCCCCCTTAAATGGGGGGCATTTGTTATATGCCACGGGAAGGAAACTATGGTCGAGACAAAATACGAATATGATACTCTTTCAACACGAGAGGGTTTCAATAAAGCGCTGAAGCATTTTAAGTCCACCATGGCGATCATTTCTGATTTTGAGAATTATGCAAATCTTGCAGATATACTGAATGATTTGATTGCCCAGGACAGAATGCGGCAGAATCAGATTCCGCCTGTCATCAATGCGCTTCTCATCGATAAGTATGCGTATGCATTTGAGTCTTTTAATCTCGAACAACGGGTTGTTGATTTTCAGAAAGTGCAGCATGAGATTTCCACATGGAAAGCCGTGGACCTTGTAGTCATTTATCACCATCCTGAGCTTGGGGTAATGGCGATCAATCCGAAAAACATGGATCATTGGATGGCTGTTCAGAATATGAATAAGCATGAACTCGTCACTGTGTTCGCCGGAGCATTTCACCTCACCAAAGCGGACAAAATGTATGTGGATGTTATACGGCTTTTCAAGGATCTGCTGTATGGAAAAAAGGTGACGGCTCCCCAGACGTTCAAAAAACTCGTATTCAAACCTGTTGCAAAGGCCTCTGCCACGAAGGCCGAAGTACCGGCAAAAACCGACGGTTCCGTTTCTAAGAAAAGCGTGAAACCGAAAAAAGGCACGGAACTGAAGACCGCGATCACTGTGGATACTTCGGTGCCTGTTGCAAGTGTGGCGAAAGGGACTGAGGCCGCACACCCGCAGGAAGCAGCGGCTCCCAGTGCTGCCGGTACCATGAGCAAAAACCTTACGCCTTTCTATGGTGTTCCCGTTACGAATGAATTGTTTCACAACGGAAACGTTGAGGCGTGGAAGCGCATTATCGACAGCTACAAGGCGAAGAACCCCGGAGTGGAAGTGTATATCTATTACGACGGAGAGGCGATTCATGATATCAATACGCTTTTCAAATGGGGGAAAGTGAAACATGGGAGCACCATCCTCTTCAGAGTCGGAGGAGAAAATATAAAGGATATCGCCAAGTTGAGAAGATATCTTCAGCAAGGCGCAAGCCACAGGTTTGAAGATTTCCTGCGCTTCCCGGTCAATAAAGTTCTTGATCTCTTTTAGTCAAATGGTCTCGAGGAAGGAATATGAAGAACAATATCCATTTTTTCAGTGAAAACGTTTATATCAAAGATGCGGCTATCCTTGAAAAGATCGGCTTGAGAGGAAGACAAGCAAGCGAGTTCGCAGAACTGAATCTTCCGATTCTGCCGGGATTCATCATAGATTCGGATGTTGCGGCAAAACTGAAATCAGAGACGCTCATTCCACACCTTCAGGAAAACATTAAAAAACTCGAGAACATCGTGGGGAAAAAATATAACGATCCGACGAATCCGATGCTTTTGAAAATAGTCATTAGTCCGAATCTCGCAATAGCCCACTATCCGACACTCCATAATTATGGACTTACAAAAAACACGATCCCCGGCTTCAATACGTTCGTCGGAGAAAATTTTGGATATCATGAAGCGCTTTTTCTCATCCGCGGTAATCTGGAAATTCTTATCCGTACCCGGGAACTTGAAAAAAAACCGCAGGATGTGGCAAAGCTCAAAACGAAGTTGTCTGCGCTCGACAAACTGCTCAAAACCGACGGAAAGCTGGAAGCACAGAAAAAGGCATTCGAAGAGTATCAAGCACTTTTCCCTGCGAACTTTTTTACTGATGCGTATGTACAGCTTGAGCTGGCGCTGAAAATGATAAGCCACATGATGAGCATGGATGAACTGAACGACAATGATACTGCACTCATCATCCAACCCATGGTGTATGGCAATTACGGCAAAGACTCTGCAAGCGGCAGTTTCTATACGCGGAATACAGTGACCGGAGACATCGACCTTCAAGGCGAATACTACCAGAACAAATTCGATGAGATCGGTGCCGAAGGGAACGATATCAACAAAATCAACAAGGTGTATCTCACGCAATTGCAGAAAATAGCGCGTATAGTGGAAGACACATTCAAGGAAATCCGTCTTATCCGATTTACGATCGAGAATACGGTGTTGTGGCTCATCGATCAGCGACCGGTCATGATGAAATCGACCCAGGCGGATATAAGAACTCTACTCGATCTGTTGAAGCGGAAGGTTGTAGACAAACGGCATGTCATCGAGTCCATAAAACCCGGCCAGTTGAATGAAATACTTCACCCTGTCGTCGACTTAAATTCGGTAAAAACTCTTGCTAAAGTGACCGGCGGTATACCGGGTGCTCCGGGAGCGGCTATAGGAAAAGTGTACTTCACGACCGAGGCACTGCTCGAGGCATACAAGACGAGCCAGCAGAGGGGAGAGGACACTCGATTCATCCTCTGTATGCCTGCGACGTTCGCCGAGGATGTGAAAGCCATTGAAGTTTCAACAGGCGTTCTTTCCTGCGAAGGGGGATATTCCGCTCACGCTTCAGTTGTAGCCAGACAGTACGGTAAAGTTTCGCTGGTGTATCCCGATATGGTCATAAAAGGGTCGTCTGTCACGATCGGGAAACGCGTGGTGAAGGAAGGCGAATACATCACCCTCAATGTTCCACACTATGGAGAACCGCAGATCTATTTCGGAAAGGCAGGGCTCATCGAACCGGACCCTGAGAAGTCGGGGCTCCTCGAGTTCATCGGCATCGTCAAAGATTTCGTCAAAGATTTTCATGTGCGTGCGAATGCCGACTCTCCGCGTGACGCTGCGCTTGCTCTGAAATTTGGAGCGGAAGGAATCGGCTTGTGTAGAACAGAGCACATGTTTTTCGATGAAAAACGCATAAATGTGTTCAGAGAAATGATCATCTCCAATACGCGTGAGAAAAGACAAAAAGCGCTCAAAAAGTTGAAAGTCATGCAGCAGAAGGATTTCTACGGCTTGTTGAAAGTGATGAAAGGCAAAGAGGTGACCATACGGCTTCTAGATGCTCCTCTTCATGAGTTTCTGCCGCATAACGAAACTGAAATGGCTCTTTTTATCAAATATCTAAGGGCCCAGGAGAAAGGCAAAAAAATCAATACTGCCGAGATATATGCGCTTTGCGATGCCATCAAGGAATTCAACCCGATGCTCGGGCACAGAGGCTGCAGAATAGCGGTATCGTATCCGGAGATTTACGAGATGCAGGTGCAGGCGATTGCGGAAGCAGTCTATGATTTGAAAGAAGAAAAAATCGATGTTCACGCGGAAATTATGATTCCCATAATTATGAATGCAACGGAATTGAAACTCATTGTTTTTGGCAAAAACATCGAAGGAACCCATTACAAAGGCATAGTGGAAATACTCGAAGAAGTTGCGAAGGCGCGTAAAGTAAAACCGGTTCCGATAAAGATCGGAACTATGATCGAGCTTCCCGGAGCCGCGCTCGGTGCGGGAGAAATTGCAAAATACGCACAGTTCTTCAGTTTCGGAACGAACGATCTCACGCAAACTACGTTGGGGCTTTCGAGGGACGACTTTAATTCCTTCATGCCTGACTATACACAGTTCGATCTCCTTGAAGGGAACCCATTCTCTCATCTGAACGAAAACGTGAAAGAACTCATCACCATTGCGGTGAAGCGAGGATCCATGACGCGGCCGAACCTCATCACGGGACTCTGCGGGGAACACGGCGCAATACCAGAGAATATTCTGTTCTGCATGGATGCTGGGCTGAACTACGTTTCCTGTTCTTCCTACTCCGTGCCCATAGCGAATCTCGCTGTTGCCCAGGCGAATCTAAAAAGGAATTTGATTCCTGCTGGCTGAGAGTCCGCAATACGCACGCTAAAAGGCAAAAAAAGCTGTCCGCTTGCGGACAGCTTTTGTCTGGCGAGCGGGTGTGCTTACCAAATCGTAAATTTCTTTAACCCTTCGATAACGAGGTCAGCAGCCTTTTTGCATTCCGCCCTCGGAATGCCCGCTTCCTGATTGAACGTTTTTTGAAAAAAAAGATTGATATTCTCGTACACATCGGGCAGATTGAAGAAAATGAACGCAAAATTTATCCCCTGTGGTTTCAGCACCGTGAAAGA
>CAZWAS010000042.1:26481-30276 GCA_964631915.1 uncultured Spirochaetales bacterium
AAACGGTGAGGAATCTGCTCTTTCGAATCGCGTATGAAGGGCTCCACCTGTTTCTTGGGGTACGACGGCGGCTCGACGAGTACGAAAATTTTGTTGCCATCCGATTGGAATGTCAATCCGTCTTCAGTGATGTATATCCCTTTTACACCGCTATATGCAATAACTTCATACTTCCCATAGGAAGTATTGCTGTCCAGAAATGAGGAGACGATCCATCCGCCCTCTCTCGGCAACTGATCCTTGGCATAGGCATCGAATAGTTCCAGTGCTTTAATAGCCATTCTTTCCTCCTATCTTTTGTTTCATAGTATAAATGAGTTGAAGAAAAATAGAAAGCAGAATTTATTCACTTTTTGAGCTCCGCCTCCTGCTTGTACTGCTCCGAACGAGCCAAAAATTTTTCCGCAAAGACGGGCATACCTTTCCGCTTATAGATCAACCCCATATTCTTATACGCCTGGTGATTTTTCGGATCGAGATCGAGAACCTTCCTGAACATGCCGAGCGCTTTTTCCTCGTCATGTTCTCTGTAATAAAAAACCCCGAGGATGAGAAGTAGCATGACGGAGTCCTTGAAGTGGTCAAGCGCTTTTTCTAGAAAAATTCTGGCTCTTTTCAAATCTCCCGATTTGTCGAGGCAATATACATAGGCTCGCAGATACTCTTCGGAGGAAGGATTCCCTCTGAGGAGTTCTTTGTAAATGATCATCGCTTCCCTGAATTTACCGGTGTTTCTGTAACAGAGAGCGAGAAGGCGATGGAGCTTTTTGCTTTTTCGATCCTTGGAAAGCGATATGAGGATATGTCGACATGCATTTTCGTACGATTTGAGTTCGATGAGGAAAGTGATGTATCGTTTCCTGCACTCTTCGTCCTCCGGCGCTATTTCCAGATACCGTTCGTATGCTGCGCTCGTATCGTCTTTTTTACCTAATGCGTCATATACACGTATGAGCCCGGAAAGCGCATCTCGATTGTTCGCCGATACCGCAAGGGTTTTTACGAACCACTTTTCAGCATGCTGCGGTTGAGAAGATTTGAGGTATTCATGGCCGAGAGCAGTCATGAGGAAGGGGTCGGCGCCGTGGATGCGTAGTTGTGCCTGTACTAGAGGAATCGTTTGTTCCGCCGGCATGTTCAGTTTGGAGCTGCAGAGAGCTTCATAGTAATCCGGAATTTCGTGGTCCGGACTCTGCGAGCGTATCTGTTTCAATTCTTCGAGAGCGGATTCATAGTTTCCCTGTTCCCAATACAGGATTGTAAGCCCATACCTGGCTTCGATATGGCTTTTCTGGATGTGCAATACTCTGTTAAGGTGGCTTTCGGCTTTCTGGAATTCTCCTAGATTGCGGTAAGCTTCTCCGACTACCATATGAGCATCAATGTCTGAAGGATTCGTTTTCAAAACCTTCGTGCCGTAGTGCACTGCGTTTCTGAATTGACCCTCTTTGAGGAACTTGAATGCGATATACCGTTCGAGGGATAAGGGATCCTTAAAAAGAAAACTCGGATCGAATTGTACGCCTTCGGGTGTTTTCGATATTTCGTTGAGGGCTTCATTTCTCTTGCCCATACGAAGAAGAAGGCTCGCACGCTGATATTTCAGGAGCGTATCGTGCGGCGAAAGCCTGATCGCCTCGCTGTAATGATGCAAAGCAGCTTCATAATCTGCGAACTCTTTGTATATGCTTGCCAGATACAGATGCGTCACTGCGTTCGTGTTTCCGTTCTCTTGCAGAAACGAGAGCATCTGGCGGGCGAGATCGAACTCTCCCCGGTAAAAGAGCCGCACGGCCTGAACGAGAAGGGTATTCAGGTAGGCGGTATAGATCCGCTTGTTTTCAGGTTCGAGGGTGACTGCCCGTTCGAAATACTGCAGAGCTATATCCGGACGTTTCAGTTTCAGGAACGCGAGCCCTATGAGCGTCTGTGCCGGCACGAACCGAGGCCTCCTCGCAGTCACCGTTTTCAACTGATGGACCGCCTGAGAAAAAAGCCCCAAGGACAGATATGTCCTTCCGAGGAAAAACCTGCCTGCGATAGATCCCGGTTTCTGTTTGAGAAAGAAGCTGAACATATCGATGGCTTTATGGTATTCTCCCAAAGCGTGATAGCTTCTTCCGAGATATAGGAGCGCCTCGGGAAAAGAATCCGTACCTATGACGATGCTTTTCAAGATTTCCACGGCTGCATGGTAATCTCTACTCCGACCTGCCCGAACGGCTTGTTTCAATAACTTTGCATAAGTCGTGTCAGCCATTCGATTATTAATGCTTTTTTTCAATAATTCTGCAACCCGTTGACGCCAAGGCTTTGACAAAATGAAGTCTTTTTGAGAATATTCCGTATGGAAGACCGTAGTCTGTTTAAAAACATTTCACCTTTGGATCATCGATACTATATCGCGAATAAAAAAACTTTCGACGCGCTTTCGGCATATTTAAGCGAGGAAGCGAATGTCGCCTATTGCATCAAAGTTGAAACGGCCCTGCTGGTGGCGCATATCAGGCATCAGCAGGGAGAACGGAGCGATATCATCGATCGTATACAACGTTCTGTTGCGGACATATCGCCTTTGGAAGTGTACGAAGAGGAAGAAAAAACCCAGCATAACATCCGTGCGTTGGTGAATGTGCTGAAGCGGCATATCCCGCAAGAAGTCAGACATTTTGTCCATTTGGGAGCCACCTCTGTGGATATCCTCGATACCGCTAATGCTCTGAGAATGAAAGATGCCACACGAAACGTCGTCCTTCCTCTGTTGCTCGATCTCGAAGAGGAGCTCCTGCGGCTCGCCGAACGGGAATCTGCGACTCCACAGGTAGGCAGAACGCACGGGCAACACGCTGTGCCTATAACGTTCGGCTTCGCCATTGCGGAATTCGTGTCGCGGTTGGGGAAATCGATCCAGGCCATAGAGCGACTTTCGAGATCTTTGTGCGGAAAACTCGCCGGTGCCGTGGGCGCTTACAATTCGACGAGCATGATGACGAGCGATCCGGAATCTCTCGAACGGGAATTCCTTTCTTCTCTAGGGCTCGAAGCATCGGAACATTCCACCCAGCTCGTGGAATCTGAGTATCTCCTCCGCCTTTTGCTTGAAATGAATGTCGCTTTCGGCATAATTGCAAATCTTGCCGACGATCTGAGACATCTCCAGCGTTCGGAAATCGCAGAAATACGGGAATTCTTCGGGAAAGATCAAGTAGGTTCATCCACCATGCCGCAGAAGAGGAATCCCTGGAATTCCGAACATGTGAAAAGCCTCTGGAAGGCTTTCGCTCCTCGCGTTATGAGTTTTTTCATGGATCAGATATCCGAGCATCAGAGGGATCTGACGAACTCAGCATCCGGTCGCTTCGTAGCTGAATATGTTGCCGGATTCGTAGCTGCAGTCGAACGGATGAAGCGGGTGATTTCAAGCATGGCAGTGGATAAAGAACGCATGCTCAGAAATATCGGCTTAACAGGCGACCTCGTGCTCGCTGAAGCCGCATACATTTTGTTATCCGTAAGTGGAGAACAAAATGCACACGAAATCATCCGACGGCTTACGCTGCGCTGCGAACAAGAAGAATCGACGCTTCTAAAAGCCCTCGAATCGGATCCTGAGATATTCGCAAAGATAGCCGGTACGCTGAAACGGATCACAGGGATGGACCCGGAGGTGTTTTTTTCTCATCCCGAATACTATACAGGGAGAGCCAAGGAAAAGGCTCTCTCGATCGTTCGGACATACCGAACACTGGTACAATCATTGAGGGAGGCGCTGCCATGCACATAGAGGAAACGTTA
>CAZWAS010000042.1:30288-31857 GCA_964631915.1 uncultured Spirochaetales bacterium
TGATGTTCTTTTAATTCCATCATACTCTGAATTGCTTCCTCAGGAAATTCAGGTACGATCCAAGCTTGTAGGGAACATCTATCTCAATACGCCGGTCATTTCCGCTGCAATGGACACAGTGACAGAGCAGGATCTCGCAATAGCACTGGCGCTCGAAGGAGGAACGGGAGTTATACATCGGAATCTTTCTCCAGGCGCTCAGGCGGAACAGGTCGGCAATGTGAAACGTTTTTTGAACTGGATAATCGAATCGCCGATCACGGTCGACAAAAATCAGCTCGTGGAAAACGTAGTTATCCTTATGGACAAATACAAAGTGTCTGGTTTTCCCGTTGTAGACAAAGGAAAACTTTGCGGCATTATCACGAGCAGAGATATGCGTTTTTGCAAGGATTTCAAGCTTCCGGTTAAGGATGTTATGACATCAGACCCGGTAGTCGTAAGCGGAAACCCGACTATCGAAAGCGCGAAGGAAAAATTCGACAGATATAAGATCGAGAAACTGCCGGTGGTAAACGATGCGGGCGAACTTATCGGACTCATCACCGTGAAGGATATAGAACGGCATCAGAATTTTCCTAAGGCGGCGCTCGATGAGAACGGAAGGCTTCTAGTAGGCGCTGCTATTTCTCCGATGGATTACCATACGCGGCTGCCGCTGCTCATCCAGAACAGGGTGGACTTTGTCGTCATAGATACCGCACACGGGGATTCGAAGAATGTGCTAAAAGCTGTAACGGATATTAAAAAAAATTATCAAATCCCTGTCATTGGAGGGAATGTCGCGACGCGGGAAGGAACACAACGGCTCATCGATGCAGGCGTAGACGCGGTAAAAGTCGGGGTAGGGCCAGGTTCCATATGCACGACGAGGATAATTGCAGGAATTGGAGTACCGCAATTCACAGCAGTGCTGTGGTGCTCCGAGGTCGCCGATAGGTACGATATACCGGTCATTGCGGACGGAGGCATAAAGTTCTCAGGCGATATCACGAAAGCTGTTGCAGCAGGTGCGAGTACCGTGATGATAGGAAATCTTTTCGCAGGACTGAAGGAAGCACCTGGAAAGGAAATAATATATGAAGGAAGAATTTTTAAAGAATATAGAGGCATGGGATCCACCGGAGCCATAAAAGATGGAGCTGGAGATCGGTATCAAATGGGAAAGGATGAAGTTCCGGTTCCCGAAGGGATAGAAGGGAGAGTACCATACAAAGGCGAATTGAGCCCCTTTCTCCATCAGCTCGTCACAGGGCTGAAGAAAGGTATGGGGTACTGCGGGTGCAAGTCGATCGAAGAATTGCGGAGATATAAAAAGTTTGTTAAGATCTCGGCTGCGGGCCTGAAAGAGAGCCATGCGCACGATGTGCTCATCACTCAGGAAGCTCCCAATTATTCAAGGCAGTAAGAGGTAGCGTATGAATCTTGTGATTATCGGCGCCCAATGGGGCGACGAAGGGAAGGGGAAGATTGTCGATTTCCTCGCAGAGCAGGCCGAGATCGTGGTTCGCTTTTCGGGCGGGGCAAATGCCGGCCATACAATCGTAAAAGACGGTATTACCTATAAGC
>CAZWAS010000043.1:0-11138 GCA_964631915.1 uncultured Spirochaetales bacterium
CGCAACAGGTTCAAAGTTCGGCAGTTTGCAGAACGATTCAAGATGCGCTCCCGCCACCCAGCCGAATCCGACTATCCCAACTTTATATTTTTTCATGCTGCGTCCTCCTCGCCATGCTTGTATGTGTAAGGCCATCGCCGGTTTTTGCCGGCCGCTCATGCCTTGCGAAATACCACATTCCCTTTCAACACAGTCATGTTTACATCGAAATTTTCGTCCATGACCGCGATATCTCCGTACTTGCCGATCGTGATGCTTCCTGTCTCATGATCTATGCCGAGTGTGGTGGCGGGATTGATGCTTCCCCATCTGACCGCTTCCTCGACCGGCAGCTCCGCAAAGCGGGACAGTCTGCTCAGCGCCACATTCATGGTAACTGCACTGCCGGTGAGGTTTCCGTTGATCGCAGGATCCTCGTCGATCATCCGGAGAACGCCCTGTTCCACATATACGCGGTGTCCGTCTTTGTACGTGAGCACGCTCTTTTCCGGCATGCCGGTTCCCACAAGAGAATCCGTCACTATCACTTTTTTGTTCCGCGGTTTTATCTTATTGATGAACTTGAAGAAAGGCTTCGGCACATGCACGGGACATCCTATCAGTTCCACACTCACCTCGTCGTAATACAGAACTGCGGTCTCCATGCCAGGAAGCATGACAAGCGCCTCGTCGGGATCTTCATGGTAGCCTAACGTTGTATCGTACATATGTGTGACATGCCGCGCCCCTGCAAGTATGACGCGCTCGGCCTGTTCATAACTCGCCTCGGTGTGGCCGAGCACAGGGACTATGCCGCGGGCTGCAAGCGTTTCGGTCAACCACACGGAGTTCTCAAGCTCCGGCGCATAGGTGACGGTTTTGATTATGTCTCCTACCTCTTCAAGAATGCAGTTCACGTCGTCCTTTTCCGGATGTTTCAGATACTCGAGTGCATGTCCTCCTCTGCACCGTGCTGCAAGCCAGGGGCCTTCGATGTGAACGCCATGGAGGATATCGCCCGCAGGGCTTGATTGTTTCGCTTCGCGGATACGTTTCACCTGCGCTATGATCGTCGGAATCGGATTGGAGAGGGTCGATCCTACGATCCGCGTCACCCCGTATTTCACGTATTCGAGAAAACCCCGCTTCAGCGCATCCGGGTCGCTCCCCATAAAATCTACATCCATGATGCCGTGGGTGTGCATATCAATGAAACCAGGGGTTATGAGCCTTCCCTTCACATCGACAACCGTATCGGCCGTGATCGAACCAGGATCTTTGCCGAGAGAGACGATTCTTCCGTCAGATATGAACACGTAACCGTTTTCAATAACGGCAGTCTCGCTGAGCACTCTGCCGTTTTTCAAAAGAAGCGTTTTTTTCATGCAATTTCTCGTCGATAAGGATATCAGTTCACATCCGCTTCAAGAGGGCCGGCCAGATTCTTGATGAAAAAAAGTTTGCCGGGAAGCCCAGGCATGAACGTGGAAGGAATCCACATTTCAGGTCCGTACTTCAGTGTGATCCAAAGTGCCATGCCTTGGTAAATCATATCCCTGACCGGCAGATATCCGTCCACACCGCCTATCGTATAATCCGCGTTGAGGAACAGCCCAGGTCCTATGGTATTGGCGCGAGCAGGGACGAGCGTTATCCGGCTTTTGAAACTCGTTATGGAGTTTTGTATAATCGTGAGCGGATGTAGTTTAGCCGCCATCCGATGCGTGGGTTTTTTCCATTCTTCCACAGTCTTGTAATCCGCTGCGAAATGTGGTTCCCAGAATGCGATGTGATACACCCAGCCGATGCCATACACGACTACGAATTTTGCTCCCTTGCTCCTCAGTTCGCCGATCTTGTCCGCATACAGAGGAAGTTCATCCTTGGTGGCGAAATGTCTCTGCTTTTCAGGCACGGTCAATTTTCCGAGGGGTCCGTACAGCGCAGTCTCCATTGCGTTGCGGAACGCGCCGGGATTCGATGCGGGCAGTGTATTGCCGTCATTGTCGCACCACTCGTCCATATTGAAACCGTGCACATGTTTACAGTCCACGTTCCATGCCTTAAGAAATTCGACTGCCCACCGGTACATACCCATAGGACCGACCGACCAGATGACCACAACGTCCCTACCTTCGTCCTTTGCGAGTTTTATCTGCAAAGCGATTTCATGGCCCATGAGCGTATTGAAATCATCCAACGTATCGGCACCGACCGGCAGGAAATCTTTGTGCCACCATTTTTCTCTTTTATACACATCTTCGGGTTTTCTGCTGCAGCAGTCGTCCATCTTTTTCAGATCCCAGGCACTGGGAAAGAAATTCTCGAAGAGAGATCCTTTGATCGTCGAAATCAGATCGATCTTTTTTTGTTCCGCCATACTTCCCCCCAAACCAGTTATTAATTTCAAACAAACACCGCTTTCGTACCTACCGGCGATAACCTTCGGTGCATCGGCCGACCATCACTCCCTTTCGCTTGAGAGCTGTCCGACCGTCACAGCTCCTATGGTAATAAGGCCAATGACTACATCGCGCAGGAACGGATTCACGTTCATGATGACAAGGGCATTGCCGATAAGGCCGATAAGAATGCAACCCAGAAAAATATTAAGAGCGGTTCCTCTGCCCCCGGAAAGAGCTACTCCTCCGACTATGACGGAAGCGAGCGCATCGAGCGAATAGGCGTCCCCTGTGTTCGCAAGAGCGGATCCTACCCGGGAAATGAGAATCAACGCAGCAAGCGCATTGAATAATCCGACGGAAACATAAGCGGTCATAGTCACTCGGGTGGTGTTGATACCCGAGACATACGCTGCTTTCTTGTTGCCGCCTATTGCATAGAGAAACCGTCCGTATTTGGTATACTTGAGCACCACATATGCAAGAAGGATTGCGCCCAGGAAAAACAATATGGAAATAGGAATGAAGCCAACGATCTTCCCGCGGCCGAGCAACTCGAATTTCCCGAACAGCATGTACGAAGCGCCGCCTGTGACCAGCAGCGCGACACCGCGATACACAGAGCTGAATCCCAGCGTAATGATAAAGGATGCAGCCTTGGATTTGATGACAGTGATGCCGTTTATGGCACCCATAAGAGCGCCGCTAAGGAACGTCGCAACAACAGCCATAGGGATTGCGAACGGTACGAGCCATGCTTGAGGATGATCCGCAGGGAGGCCACCCACTTTCTGAATAATCATCGCGAGTATAGCGCCCATGAGGGAAATTTGGTTTCCTGCGGATATGTCGATCTCTCCGGATATGAGAAGCATACCGATTCCACTTGCAACAATGCCGAGCACTGCTATCTGAGAAAATATATTAATAATATTATTTGGGTTGATGAAACGCGGATTTACGATGGTTGAAACCACTGCGAGCACGACAATCAGTCCGATGAGCACCAGCGATTGGGAGATCTTCGTCTGTTTTTTTCCTACATGTGGATTAGTTGCACCTTTCATCTCTCTTTATTCCTTTTCCTCAATCCCCTTCATCCACGCCCAACGCGTACCGCAGGACGTTTTCCTCGGTTTTCCTTTCTCCTTCCAGTATCGCGATAAGCCTTCCATTCCGCATTACCCCGACGCGGTGGCTGACCGCAATGAGTTCCGGGTTATCCGAAGATATCATGATGATAATTTTTCCCTGACATACAAGCTCGTCCATCATTTTGTAAATCTCGCTCTTCGCACCCACATCGATACCGACTGTCGGTTCATCGATGATGAGCACCTCGGATTCTGCATAGAGCCATTTTGCGAGTACAACCTTCTGCTGATTGCCCCCGCTCAGGTTGATGACGCGTTGCGCTATGCTAGGAGTCTTGACGGCGAGTTTCTGCGAAAGCTCCTCCGTCTCCGTGCGCTCCCTGCCCAAATTCATGAAAAGGCCTCCAGTCTTTGCGAATCGTGCAAGACTTATATTCTCAAATATCGGCCTTTTCACGACAAGGCCGGTTCCCTTTCTATCTTCGGTGAGGAACCCTATGCCTTTGCGGATCGCGTCGTACGGATCTGTCGGCGTGATATCCTTGCCTCTGAGCATCACACGGCCCGATTCTTTCCTGTCCAGGCCAAAAATCATGCTTGCAAGCTCCGTCCTTCCGGAACCGACGAGACCGCCCAGACCGAAGATTTCTCCACGTTTCACGGTGAATGAAACATGTTCTACAACACCTTCCCTGTGGAAATCTTCGATGGAAAGCACCGATTCATCAGAATAACCGCTCTGCCCTTCGTCCCTGCAGTAGAGAGATGTAGTGGATCTTCCGATCATCTGCCGGACCACATCATTCATGGTGACTTCTTTCACCGGCATGGTCCAAATCTTTTTGCCGTCGACGAATACAGTCACCCTGTTGCACACCTCGAATATTTCCCCCAGGTTATGAGAAATATATATGACAGAAAGTCCGCGTTCGGTATGCCTGCGGATTATATTGAAAAGAATGTTCTTTCCTTTTTCATCGAGGGATGCGGTCGGTTCATCTAGAATGAGGATTTTTGCCTTGCGCGAAAACGCTTTGGCAATGCTCACCAGTTTCTTTTCGATGAACGTGAGTTCTTTCATTTTCTTCCGGGAAGACACATCGATTCCCAGTTCCTGCAGCAGAGCCTCCGAAGCAGCTACGCAGTTGGATTGTTGAACAAAGCCCAATTTTGTCTGGGGAAGATTGAAAAGATAAATGTTTTCCGCAACGGAAAGCTCTTCTACGAGCTGGTTATCCTGATGTACGGTCTGAATCCCCAACTCTATGGAGCGGGCAGGATCGAGTGCAGCATACTCTTTCCCTTCGAGAATGATCGTGCCGGAATCAGGGCGCAAGGCTCCGGCTATGATTTCTATGAATGTGGATTTGCCGGCACCGTTCTGTCCCACAAGCGCCTGTACTTCGCCGAAACGCAAATCGAAATCCACGGAATCGAGCGCTTGGACTCCCGGATAACTTTTGCTGAGCGCCCGTGTTTCAAGGATGTTTCCGGTTTCCACAATTTCCCCCGTCTTTATCAAAAAAGGCCACGGGGACATCGCCCCGTAGCCCCTATTACATCAATACTATGAATCCGATTATTTCTTCCTGAGTTCGAGTTTCACTTCGCCGGTCTTCAGGAATTCTTTCACAACAGGCATCCAGCTCTCATCCATGTCCCACGGAATGAGTTTGCTCTGCCATGTGTTCTTGTCAACCCAAATGACCGGGGAGAAGGTCCTTTTCTGATATGTTTCGCCTTTGAGATACGCGATGAGGTTCGCAGCACAGATCATACCATGAAGACCAGGCGACTGGCTGAGAATGAAATCGATGTTTCCTTTCTGGATGTTATCCACATCCATGGGGCCGCCGTTTACCGACACCACAGTGACTTTGTCGCGGAGATTCGCTTCCTTGAGCCCCTGAATGATTCCATCCGTGATTTCCTGGCAAGAGCCGACCGCTACATTGAACTTCAAACCAGACTGAATGTAGTTCTGCATCAGTTTCAGAGAAGGTTCAGCTGCATAGTTTCCGTACTGGATTTCAGTTGCAAGCTTCATATCCGGGAGTTTTGACATCTGATCTTTGAACCCCTGAATGCCAGCCATAACAGGCGGGCTTCCTGCCATGCCCTGGATATTGATGACTGAAAGCGGGCCTTGCACATCTTTCCTGAGGTTGTCAGCGATATAGCGATAGATGCCTTCCCAGTTGAAATCTATGACTGCAATAGGAACGCCCTTTCCCTGACCTACACCGCTCTCGGTGATTTGAATGGGTATCTTGGCTTCGTTTGCTAGACGGCAGGAATACTCTGCGCTTTCCGGGGTTACTGCCGTAAGATTGATTCCATCGACGCCAAGAGAGATCAGGTTTTGGATGGCTTTTGTTTCGTCATCCGCTTTGTAGTTATTGTATACCCACTTCACAGTAACGCCTTCGGCTTTCGCCACCACGTCGAACCCTTTGTGGAACGCTGTGAACCAGCCGATTTCATAGGGAATACACACGCCAACAGTAAGCGCTTTTGTTGTTTTCTTTTCGGCAGTTCCGCCAGCAAAAACAGGTGCGGCTATCAAAGCAACAATTGCAAGGACAGCAAACAACATACAAACCTTTTTCATTCTTGAAACCTCCTGTTTCATATGTCACCCTTTTTTTCAAGGAACGGGCGAACATTTATTTATGACGAATTGTAATTCTACGAAAAGCATTTGTCAATTCTTTCGGCTTTCCAACTCTATCATTTTCTGTGAAATAATGTCTCTTTTTTTTATTTACATTTGTTTTTAATCAGTGATATAGTAAAATAATGTTTAATAAACAAACCAACTAAAGAGGAAGGGAATCATGAACTCATTCAAGTATTTGTTCGAACCGATCAGAATCGGTCCTGTCGAAATTCCCAATAGGATATGCCACGTCCCTACCGATATCAGTTCTTCTCATATCGACGGATCAGTCAGCGGCAGGGATATCTACCACCATGGCATGATAGCTAAAGGTGGCACCGGTTTTATTATAGTAGGGGCCACTTCTCCAGATGGGAAAACGGGCCGATCCACGGTCACAAACCTTGTGGCGGATAATGATAACTACATACCCGGTCTGGCGCGACTCGCTGCGAGCATGCACAAATACGGTGCGAAATGTGCGGTTCAACTCCAGCACCCCGGACGGCAAGCGGCTTTGCCGAGAGACGGGAAGCTGACATCCAACGATCAGGCAGTGAAGCTTCCATGGTCTCAGAGCCATGCAATAGTATACGCAAACGCCGACGAAAAAAAGAAAACAGTGCATGTGCTCACCACCGACGAGGTCATAGAGCTCGTGGATCTGTTCTCCGAGGCGGCATGGCGCGTGCAACAAGCCGGTTTCGACGCAGTCGAACTTCACGCCGCCCACGGTTACATGCTTTCGCAGTTCATGAGTCCCTATCTTAACAAACGGAACGACAGGTTCGGTGGCAGTTTCGAAAACAGAATGCGGTTTCCATTGGCGATCGTAGATTCTATTCAGAAAAAATGCGGCCGAGATTTTCCCATCATCATACGCTATTCGGTAGACGAGTGGGTCCCCGGCGGACGAGAGCTTCCCGAATCCATAGAAGTCGCAAAAGCCTTTGAACTTGCCGGAGTGGCTGCTCTCGATCTTAGCCAGTGCATTCAGGAAAGCCCGGGAGCAGGATTCGATCCCATGTACTATCCCGAAGGTTGGACTGTCTATGCTTCGGAAGCCATCAAAAAAGCGGTGAAAATTCCCATCATCAACAGCCACACCCTGCGGAATCCCGAATATTGCGAACAGATTCTCGCAGAAGGAAAGATGGACATGATCGGCCTTTCCAGGCAACTCCTTGCAGATCCCTACTGGCCCATAAAGGCAAAATACGGAAAAGTCAGGGCGATCCGAAAATGCATTTCGTGTCTCACCGGCTGTTGGCAGGAATCCATGATGGCAAAAAAGGAGATCGCATGTGCTATAAATCCGGCATGCGGAAACGAGGATTTCTCCCGCATGGAGAAAACCGGCAAGCCTCTGCATATCGCTGTCGTGGGAGGAGGGCCTGCAGGAATGGAAGCTGCCCGTGTTGCGACCGAACGTGGCCATAAAGTCACGATATTCGAAAAAACCGCCGAACTCGGTGGAGCGATTCTCGGATGCTGTATGGCACCCGGCAAGGAAAAGATGAAATGGTATACAGACTGGATCCGCTATCAAATTGCGGATTTAAAGGTCGAAGTGAAACTGAACACCGTGCCGACCACGCAAGACCTTAAAGGGTTCGATGTCGTCGTCAATGCCACAGGAGCTTCCTCGTATGTGCCTCAGGTACATGGCAATAAGGATAAAGTGGTGCCTTTCGAACAGGCAATCGCTTGTCCGAAAGTGACTTGTGAATTTCATCCGAAAAATAGAAAGCCGATAAAACTGGAAGGCACAAAAGTGGTAGTCTGGGGCGACCACTATGCTGCAACCGATACCGCGGCATACCTCGCGTCGATAGGTAAAGAAGTTTCTATCGTCACGGATCGGAAACAGTTCGCCGCCGATGTGGAAGTTATCCATATGTATGTGCTTCACAAACGGTTCAAACAAACAGATGCCGAGGCTCTCACATCAAAGCCGTTCAAATATCCGGTCATCATATACGAAAGCACTCTCATCGATGAAATCCGCGAAGGAGAAATTGTCCTTATAGACAAGGACTTCAAACGCACGACCATCCCATGCGACCATGTGGTGACATGCTGGACAAAACCGAACGACGCTTTCTATATCGAAATGAAAAAAGCAGGGTTGAAAGTAGTGAACATCGGTGACGCCGTAAAACCGAGGAACCTTCACGCTGCAGTAAGCGAAGGCGCATCCATCGGTCTGACGATCGATGAGCATGTGTTTTTCAACCCAAATAACGCCTTCATAGACGGAGTACCGCTCGATGTCGCACGGCAGCTTTCAGAATAGTCATTTCCAAGGCGGGCGGAAACGTCCGCCTTTTTTCACTGTTTCCCCAAATAATTTGACAATAAAGAAGACAGAACGATATAATGGGCAATAAAGTTAGTTTATTAAATCAACTCAATGGTTAGAAGAATGGAATCTCGTGTAGAAACGACATTTTTGAAAGAAAAAGAACAAAAGCTCAAAATAGGCAACGAAAAAACAGCTGTTATCATTGTGGACAATTTCCCCATGCTGGGGAAGCTCACAGCGTTCCGTTTTCTGGAATGGGTACAGGATAATCCGGAAGGTGTAGCCTCGCTTCCGACCGGGAAGACTCCCGAGCATTTCATCAAAGAAGTCATCCGGCTCAAGGATACGTGGTATCAGCCCTCTGTGCAGGAAGAAATCGTGGCGATGGGACTCGACCCCACAATACGTCCCGATTTCAGCAGATTGACCTTCGTACAGATAGACGAGTTTTATCCGATAAATCCTCGTCACCACAACAGTTTTTATCATTATGTCAAAAAATTCTATATCGACGGATTCGGGATTTCCCCGAAGAACGCATTGCTCATAAATTGTGAGGAAATCGGACTGAAAAACGGACAATCCCTCGAAAGCGTATGGGGCGACGAGGGTGTCGATCTGAGCCTTCGGTACAGGAATCCGAAAACGGAACAAGAAGCGGAACGGAAAGCTTTGATCGAAAAAGTCGACCAGTGGTGCGTTGAGTATGAAGACAAAATACGGTCGCTTGGAGGCATCGGCTTTTTTCTCGGCGGCATAGGGCCAGACGGGCACATCGGTTTCAATATACGCGGTTCAAGCCTCCATTCCACAACACGGCTTACGGAGGTCAATTACGAGACGCTTGCAGCTTCCGCTCAAGACTTGGGAGGGATACAGGTTGCGAAGAAACGACTCGTTATCACCATTGGCCTCAGCACAATCACATATAATCCCAAATGCGTCGCCATCATCATGGCCGCAGGAGAAGCAAAGGCCAAGATAACCGCTGATGCCATTCAGAATGAGAGGAATGTGCTGTATCCCGCATCTTGCCTTCAGTCCCTGAGGAATGCCAGATTCTATCTCACGCACGGGGCTGCGAAGAATCTGCAGGAACGCCAAATTTCCGTGTTATCCTCGACACCAGAACTTTCCGAAGAACAGATTGAAAGAATCGTAGTGGATGTGGCGGTATCATCCAAGAAAAAAATCGTGAATCTTACCGAAGAAGATTACAGAAAACACTGGCTCGGTTCTCTGCTTCTGAGAAAAGTAGGAAATAGAATTCCCGAAATAAACGAAACTGTTACGGAAACTCTGAAAAGGAAAATCGACGAAGGGATTACGATAAGAAAAAACAAACGGTTTCTCCATACGGAACCTCACCACGACGACATAATGCTCGGCTACCTTCCCTTCGTCGTACGTCACATACGGGAGCACAGCAATTATCACCACTTTGCCACGCTTACGAGCGGTTTCACATCCGTTACCAATGATTACATGCTCGACCTCTGCAGGAGGATGAAGAAGGCGCTGGAACTGAATCAATATTCGCTGTACGAGCTGCTTGACTCCGGATATTTCAACGGAAACAGTCCACTTTACAGAGATCACGATGTGTATACGTATCTCGATGGGCTTGCAGCGAATTCGGAACAACTCCGGGAAAAAGGCACGCTTGCAAGGTTTTTACGGGATCTCATTGCCGTATTCGAAGAAACGGATCTCCACAACCTGAAAGATCGGGTAAACGAACTGATCAATTATTTCGAGACTCAATATCCAGGCAAAAAAGATCTGCCATACATACAAAAACTCAAGGGCATGTGCAGGGAATGGGAGTCCGCCTGCCTTTGGGGTTATTTTGGATGGAACTCCTCCTCCATTGAACATCTGAGGCTCGGTTTTTATACCGGAGATATTTTTACCGAAGAACCAACCATCGATAGGGATGTAGCACCCATACTGGATCTCATGAAACGGGTCAAGCCGGATGTCGTGACAGTCGCTTTCGATCCGGAAGCCAGCGGTCCCGATACCCATTACAAGGTGATGCAGTCGATATCCGAAGCGATTAAAATATACGAGGAAGAAACGGGAAACCATGAGATGGAGATCATCGGATACAGGAATGTGTGGTACAGATTTCACCCTTCAGAAGCTAACGTATTTGTTCCCGTATCCCTGAATATGCTCACGCTCCAACACGAAGCGTTCATAAATACCTATATTTCCCAGAGAGACGCTTCTTTCCCGAGCTACGAATTCGACGGGCCTTTTTCTCAATTGGCCCAGAAAATCCAAGTGGAACAGTATAATATGCTCACCACCTGTCTCGGAACCGAATATTTTTACGAACACGACAGCGCACTGATTCGGGCGACTCGAGGACTCGTATTTCTCCGATCGATGAATCAATCGGAATTCTATCAACATTCGAGGGCTCTGCGGAAAATGACGGAGAACAGGTAGACGTAATAATAGGCGGGATATGCAGGCAGGAACAAAAAAATTTCAAAAGAACGCCAATATTTCACTCGTACTGAGAACCATCCGACAGAACGAAAGGATAAGCAGAATAGATATTTCTAGAAGGCTCGGCCTCAATCGCTCGACGATAACATATATAGTTTCGCAGCTCCTCGAACGAAACATAGTACGACTGGAATCCGAGGGAAACGCTGCAGCACAGGGAGGGAGAAAACCTGTTTATC
>CAZWAS010000043.1:11148-12509 GCA_964631915.1 uncultured Spirochaetales bacterium
TGAACGATAAATTCGGCTGCGTGCTCGGCCTTGAGATTCAGTATCATCAGTGCAGAGCCGTGGTCGTAAGCATCGACGGTACTCTGCGCTTCAAAAAGACGATCCCGTTGAATAGCAGATCCAAGGATTTCAGCGAAGTATTTTTCGATATCGTACATGCGTTGAAAAAAGACATTCGCTCTCTCGGCATCCCCCTCATCGGCATAGGAGTAGGGATTCCGGGATGGGTCAATCCAGATAACGGCCTTATCGTCAATTCCTTGTCGCTGAAGCTGAAGAATTACGATTTCGCCTCCGCCGTCGCCTCAAAAATGGAAATCCCCGTTCTCATAGACAATGATGCGAACTGCTGTGCATGGGGAGAATTGGTAGCGTCCAAAGACAAGGGGCCGAAAAACTTTTTATACATTTTCGCACGATTCAATACAAAAGCAAAAGACTATAAGAAAACAGGCGTCGTCGGCATAGGCATAGGAGTCGTGTTTGACGACAAAGTATATTACGGGAATAATTTCTCGGCGGGTGAATTCCGCAGCGTGAAATGGAAAAATATCAATGCAGAGCAGGTCGGAATTCCCAGCGAGGAACTCATCGAAATAAACAAGAATCCGTCAGTACTGAAGGCGTTCATAAAAGAATTAGGGATCAATCTGTCGGTGGTAATATCCATATTCAACCCGGGACGCATATATATAGGCGGAGAGCTGTGCAAACATTATAATCTCGTCATGGATGTGATCCGCAAGGAATTGCGAGACTTTTACATCGGGAATTCCGAAAACGGATGCGACTTTCAACCTGCAGATTACGACGAGTATGATGTTGCAGCCGGGGCGGCGGATATGTATATCGAAAAACTCTTCGACATCCCGAAGCTCAGAGCCGCAAAAACGTACTATTCCTTGACGTGGGAGACCGTTTTCGCACGCCTCAAAAGCCATGGGAGCGAGAAATCAAAACGTATAACGTTATAGAAAGGATTTACAGCAAAGAATTATGAAACAATTCGTGCTCGGTATAGATCTCGGTGCATCTCTTTTAAAGTATATGCCTATGAACGCTGATGGAGCTACCGGCGCTGTAAGACGCCTTGCCACCGATACCGAAAAAGGCAGTTCTTCAGTATTAGCTCAAATTCACGATATCATCGAAACGGCAAAGAACGATTTTCCCGCACATGGGCGACTCGCCGCTGTGGGCATAGGAACACCGGGACTCATAAACTCGAAGGGGGCGGTCATCGGGGAGGCGGTGAACATACCGGGGTGGAGCGACGTTCCTCTTCAGGACATACTGACCGAGGCGAACAATATCCCGGTCTTCGTGCAAAACGATGTGAGCCTTACCGCTTTGGGAGAGCA
>CAZWAS010000043.1:12524-31079 GCA_964631915.1 uncultured Spirochaetales bacterium
TGCACGGAGCGGCGAAGGGAATCAAGAACGTCATCTGCATTTCCATCGGCACGGGTATAGGCGGTGGGCTGATTATAGATGGGAAACTCTACCTCGGAAGCCAGGGGCTCGCCGGAGAGATCGGTCATATTATTACGGAACCGGACGGACTTCCATGCAATTGCGGACAAAGGGGCTGTCTGGAACAGTATTCATCGGCGCTCGGTATCGTATCCGAGTGCAAAAAACTGGCACAGAATTTCCAAAGTCCCCTTGCGGAAATCGCGCTTAAAACCCCGAATGCCATAACCGCAGAGTTCATCTATTCGTACGTGCGTAAGGGAGACCCCCTTGCAAATGCGGTGCACGATACCGGATGCAAGATGCTCGCCCGCGTCATCGGTCAGATACTGAGTCTTCTTTCCTCCGATATGATAGTGCTGTGCGGTGGAGTGATGAAGTCGTCGGATCTCATACTTCCTAAAATCATGGAACATCTGCCCGCTTACAGTCTGAGCATAATGAGAGATCATTGCATCATCACAGCGGGGAAACTCGGGCCGGATGCGGGGGTCATCGGTGCGGCCTCATACGCCTTACAGCATATATGCAACTCTGAACGATAACAGAGGGAACGAGATGAACGGATTCGAAAGAGTTTCTGCAGCGTTGCGCGGAGAAAAACCCGACCGGGTTCCCATCATGCTGCATAATTTCATCCACGCAGCGCACGAAGCTGGTTTCTCCCAGAAAGAGTACAGAGAACATCCGAAGAACATCGCTGCCACATTTATAAAAGCGATCGAAACCTACCAATACGACGGAGTGCTGATAGATCTCGACACAGCGACGCTCGCAGGAGCAGTCGGCGTACCGGTGGATTTCCCGGAGTACGAACCTGCAAGGGTACTGCACGGATGCTTGGATTCGATCGGAGAGGTATCGAAACTGAAACGCACGGATGTAGGCGCATATAGATACGTTCAGAACTGGCTCGAAGGAGTAAGGAAAATCAAAGAATATTTCAAGGACGATATTTATGTACGGGGGAACTGCGATCAGGCGCCGTTTTCTCTTGCGAGTATGATTCGTTCCATGGATGCCTGGATGATGGACCTCTGCGACGAAGAGAATCAAAGTTTCATAACGGAACTTCTGGAATACTGTACGGACGTAACCTCGCAATTCGTAAGCCTTATGTGCACCACAGGAGCGCACATGGTTTCCAACGGCGACAGCTCCGCAGGACCATCCATGATATCACCGGATATGTACAGACAGTACGCCGTTCCCTATGAAATCAGAGTCGCCGAAGCGGCGCATAAACACGGCCTGCCTTACACCTTGCACATCTGCGGGGATACTAAGCCAATTCTTCCCGATCTCGCACGATTGCCTGTTGATGCAGTGGAACTCGATTATAAAACAGATATTGTAATGGCGCACGATCTGTTCAAAGACAAGATTACATTCATCGGCAACATCGATCCGAGCGGCATTCTCGCATTTGGAAAACCAGAAGATGTCGCGCGGAAAACTGAAGAGTTGCTTACGGTCTATTCGGATTCCCCGCGGTTCATACTGAATGCAGGATGTGCCATACCGAAAGAGGCGCGGTCCGAAAACATAAAGGCGATGATACAAACCGCACGGCGATTCGGTCCGTGAAAGAGGGAACATGAAACAGCAGTATGTACAGACTCTAAAAAACGACACAGCCTCTTTCGAACCGGTGGTGTATTTCAACGATTGGCGGGTCGCGATACTCAATCACTTTCACGCTGTGGACAAAAACGGATTTGACCAAGCAGAACGCCACCTCCTCACGGACGAAGTGTTCGTTCTTCTTGCGGGACGAGCGTTTCTCCTCGTCGGTACGGATGAACAGACACCCTCCGCGTTTGAAGTAGCTGCTCTCCAGCCGAAAACGGTGTATAACGTGAAGAAAAACGTATGGCATCATATCATCCTATCCGAAGATGCTTCGGTGCTCATCGTAGAAAACGCCGATACAGCGAAAGAAAACAGCGAATATGCAATTCTGAGCCGGGATGTCATCTGTACCATCCGGGAGAACATACCTTTATGAGGAATGAACCATGATACGAGGAAGCGTTTCCAAAGGTTGGCTCCATGCCGAAGGGGGCTTCGTGTTCGAAGAATCGTACTACTTCGATCCTTTTGCGAGGAGGAAACTGGACGATGAAATCGAGGCATTCTTGATAAGGCGTTTTCGGGATCTTCCCGTATTCAATATGGAATCGAATCTCGTACAACGCGAGTACATGCCGGCGAAAAGCCTGCAGGTCGGCGGTATCCAGCCGAACCTCATACTCGGTGCAATGCTCGGAGCTGAATTCGTGTTTCCGAAGGGGAACGACGGAGATATAAAAGGAACCCCTTTATCGGGAATAAGCGATCCGCAGGAATTGCCCGATCCGGAGAAACTCATGCGGCATCCATTGGTGGAGCGGTTCGAAGCTCAGATAGAAGAATTGCGAAAGCGACATCCGGATTGCTTCATCATCCCTCCGTTTTTCTGGGATTCATCGGGAAGAGCGACGATCCACGGATTCATAACCACTGCGTTCAAATTCGTCGGGGACGGGCTTTTTATGTACATGTTCGAGAATCCGGTTTTAGTGAAAGCGATCAATTCCTGGATATTCAACATGTACTGCAGGCTCATAGACAGATTTTCGCAGTGCGCATCTCTCCCGATCTCCGGCGTGCATATAGGCGAGTGTTCCGGCTCTATGATATCCGCATCCGATTTCGGTCGATTCATAACGCCGTATGTGAACTCCATGGGAGATAAGTACAGAAATATCAGGTTTCATTCGTGCGGCAGATCGGATCATCTGATCGACGAAATGAGAACATTCAGGAATCTTCGTTCCCTAGACACAGGATCGAATACGTCAGTTTCCCTTATACGCTCGAGGCTTGGTAGGAATGTACTCATAGAGCTTGCTCCCCCTGTGGAGTTCATGCTGAAAGGCAGCGACAAGAACCTCATACGGGAATGGATCGCTAAAGTGCTTGAAGAAAACGACGCAGGTCCGCTGAAGATAGGCTACCACCTGGAACCTGGTTACGATTTGGACACTATCTTCGCCCTTCACGAAGAACTGATTCAGAGAGGACTGACAGAACCAGGAAGGCAGCAACTCCAGCCATAAACGCATTGATACCTCAGCATAAAGAAGAGGGAACCTTCGCATTGAACGATATCGGCCAGGCAATAGGCGCCCTTGTACCATGGTATATCCTAACGTCACCTATGGCCTGCGGTTGCGCCTGGCACTCGTACTTCCTTGTACGTCGCCTATTCGAGCGATAGAGGAAGCTTAAGTTTTTCGTTGGTTTCCATGGATCTGTCGATAGCAACGCAGAGTTCATGCGTTCTGAATGTTTCCTCTATGTTGAGCCATGTCTCTTTGTTGTTTTCCACAGCATCCATGAAATTGTCTATGAGGAAACGGAAGGGATGGTGCGAAACGGAAGGGCTATCTGGCATTATGGTTTCGAATTGCTGCCATCCTGTCTGCCCGGGGAATGTTTCCTTGAAATAAAACCTGTTGTTCACTACGGACCCCTTAGATCCGTAGAGAATAAAATTCATAAAATACGGCGATTCGATTTCGAAGCTACAACTCGTTTTTCCGATCGCCCCGTTTTTGAACTGAACGCTGGACACATATGTGGGAGGATATCCGAAATCCGTACGATGGCCGAAGGTCTTATACGCCGACACTTCCGCTACTTCACCGCAGAGATAGCGCATGAGATCCACCGCATGTATACCGGCTACCAAAGACGCAGAAGGACCGCCACTCTTGTTCTGACCGCCCCAAGTGAATCCGTTCCACTGCGGCCCGAGACGATGGAAATAGTCGGCTTCGACATAGAAGAGTTTTCCGAACATGCCGTCCTCTATCATTTTTTTCAAATTGACTATGAAAGGATTCCATCTGAGAGCGAGGCCACATTGAAATTTGACTCCCGCTTTTTTCACTTCTTCGCGGACTTTGCACATTTCCTGCCACGTCATGCCTATGGGTTTTTCACACACGACGTGCTTACCCAATCTGACCGCCTTAATAGTCTCATTCGCATGCAAGAAATGAGGACTCGTAATAATGAGTATATGAATATCTTTCCTATTGACGAGTTCATCATAGGAGTTGAGCACATCGCAGAAAAATCCGTATTCCTTTATCCGTTCTTCGGTCTTTTTCCTGTCGCGGCCGACCACTGCCTTTACCTCGGACAGAACGTTGTTATTCACCGCCTTCATGTATTCTTTGGAAACATCGCCGATTCCGAATACGCCGACGCCGTATTTTGCCATGTGGATCCTCCGGGCTGTTGGGGTATCAAGGGGATCATTTGATGTGCCCCCTCTTTTTTATCATATCACATAGAGCCTTGCTGTCAAGAATCACCTATAGGCTAAAGGCAACCGCCAGGATGTGATCCTCATTTTTGATAATATGCAAGCACCTTCTTAACGCCCTGTATGCAGAGTTTTATGTGACGCCTCTCCCACGTCGGATGTAGAAACAAGCTCACAGTTTCACTTCGCAGCCTATGTGCGGTTTCGCAATTGTATTTTGCATAATCCACGGACTGCGGATTCGTATATTCCTGGGAATGAAACGGAAACTTCGCTTTTCCGAACCCGTTGAGTTCTCTATATGCTTTCTCTTTATAAGCCTCAGGCCACTGTATGCCATAATTTGGTATGCCTTCTGCATCCAGCGCTTTTCTGAACTGCTCGGCATCGCAGGTCAAAGCATTGAGATCCAAAAGTATCGGATACCACCAATACGCGTTTTTCCTTTCTTCCGTATTCACAGGAAGTGCTTTGATACCAGGAAGTCCCCCGAACGCATCATCGTAGAGTCGGGCGTATTCTTTCCGCCTTTTCAGATTCCATTTATCGAAGCGAGCGAGCTCATTGATGCCTATTATGGACTGAATCTCGGTCATGCGGTAATTGAATCCCACACGGTTATGTATGTAGGGTAGTTTCTCTTCGAGCACGAGAAGGTTCAGCCGCTCTTTGACATCGTATCCGTGGTCTCTGAAAGAGCGGAACTCCCACCCTAGATCATCGTCGTCCGTGACAACCATCCCTCCTTCTCCGCCTGTGGTAAAATGCTTGCTCTGGCAAAAACTGAAGCAACCCGCATCGCCTATGGTTCCCGCCTTTTTGCCGTTATATTCTCCACCGAAACACTGTGCGCAGTCTTCTATAACCTTCAGTCCACGCCACCTGGCTATGTCCATGATCGGCCCCATATCGCACACTATGCCGTAGAGATGAACGACTACAATGCCTTTCGTTCGCTTTGTTATCAGCGCTTCAATTTTGTGCGGATCAATAGTGTGATCTTCTGTGACATCGCAGAACACAGGAATCGCCCCAGCCTGCACAACGGCAAACGAAGAGGCAATGAAAGAATACGAAGGCACTATCACCTCGTCTCCGGGGCCTATGCCCAGACCGGAGATCGCAATATGGAGCGCTGCAGTTCCATTGGTGCAAGAGACCGCGTGTTTGCAGCCGATCCAGGAGGCCCACTTCTTTTCGAACTCCACGCCTTTGGAGCCCGTCCAGTAGTTGACCCTGCCAGTTCTAAGGGGTTCAAGTATATCCGTGAATGTTTTTTCGGAAAACTGAGGCCACAGGGGGAACTGCTCTTCCGCCACTTTTTCTCCGCCGAGTAAAGCCAACTCTTGTTTCATAAGATCCACCTTTTTTATTTTATTCCGATCCGATTTCCGCCATGCCGCGCCGATTCATGGCAAGCAATAATAAGTTTCATATTGTGAAGCGCGTCGCTACCGTCGGCAGGTCTTCCTGCAAGGATCGATTGCGCGTGATCTTCTATGAGAGCGCTGTATATGTTTACCGCTTCTACAGGGGTAACGGCTTTGACGTCTGCCCCACTTTCCTTTTCGAGCCGAATTCTGACAGGTTCATCCTTGTGCCCCGAGAACTGACCGAGAGTTCCGTATCCGCGAATCGCACCCTTTTCGCCGTACACTTCGTAGCCGAGATTCAAGGCGGTATTTTCCATACTGCCCCGCGGCTGGTTGAAAGCGACCCTCACGGCCCCCACCGCACCGTTGGCGAATGCGAATTGGATGAACGCTCCGTTCTCGACCTGGATATCGAGTGTCCGCGGAAGATAGACGCAGGAGAGTTTCTCTATCCGCGAATCCATGAGGAATTCGGCCATATAGAGACAATGGCTTCCGACATCTCCTATAGGGCCTCCTAATTCAGCAGGATCGGCACACCTCCAAGTTCGCTTTTCCTCTTCCGTGCTTCCGTACAAAAATTCCATGTGAAGGGTTATGGCCTCTGCCTTTCCGATCTCCCCTTGGCGAATCAGTTTTGCCGCTTCTCTGTTGTATGCGTTGTATTGCATCATATGATTGACGAAAAGGCTGAGTTTTCTCGAACGTGCGATACCCACGAGCCTTTCTGCCTCCTGTACTGTTGTCGCAATAGGTTTCTCCACTATACAATGCTTACCGGAAAGCAAGGCTTTCTCTGCCAGAGGCACGTGTGTCAGATTATTGGTAGCAATGAATACTGCATCGATGTTCGGATCGGAAAGAAGCTCGTCTTCGGAGTTGTACCAGGAAAGCCTCCACTGTTCAGCGATCTCTTTCCTGTTGTGGCTCCTGCTCGCAGCTCCGACGAGAATCGCACATCGGCTCGCTTCGAAACGGGCAGCATCCAACCGGAACCCTTCCTTTAATATACGGTTCTGGGCAATACCACCCAAACCCAGTATACCGTAACGTATCTTTTTCATTTCCCGCCTCCAGGTTCAGCGCTTCTGATTCGGAAACCATTCCCCTTCGTCGTTGAGATACTCCATAAACTCGACTATCGTTCCGTCTTCGCATTGATAGAAACCGGCTTTCACGAAATTGTCCACGATCATCGGTTCTATAATGACCTTGAGCCCCCTTGCAGCCTCATCGAGATTCCTCACTCGGAATGCTACATGAGGATTGTCCTTCAACACCTCCGGGCAAGGGCTGTCGGGTTCGTACCGGAGCCATTCGACACTGTACGGATGATTCTTCGGATTGGTCACCCATACCTTTGTTTTTTCCACCCAGAACGCGTCCTTCATGTTCTTCGTCGTCGTGATACCCACATGATCGAAAACCATTCCTTTCCTCCTCGTTTCATTCTGCTATATCGGAAATGCATCCAGACCGAGCCCCGGAGCCAGGCTTACATGGGAAAATAATTGTTCCGCTTTCTTTTATTACATCGCTCCTTTTCATATAATCATTATAGTATCTGGCCAGCACGTTCCGGATAAAACGGCCTGCATCTCCGTCCTTTACGAGACTGACAGTACACCCTCCGAATCCTGCTCCGGTAAGTCGGGAGCCCAGAGCGCCTTCTTCTCCGGCAATCCGTACCAGAGCATCGAGTTCGGTGCAGCTTATTTCGAACAGATCCTTACAGCTCGCGTGGGAATCGTTCATAAGGGTTCCGAAAGCCCGAATCTCTCCCCCTTCAAGAAACGAAACGGAATCCTCCACCCGCTTCCATTCTTTCAGGACATGCATAACCCGTTGCCGAATTTTGAATCCATTCTGCGGCGGAGGGAGAATCGAACCGTCACGCCTTCTGCAGAACTCTTCCGCTATGAGTCCTGCGGGTTTTCCCAATAGCTCTCCGATCTCCCCGAGGCCGTACGGGGACTCATGCAGCGATGCCTTTGTGAACCGGATTATTTCTTCTTCGGGTATGCCGAGCACGGCGAATTTCAGATCGCCCAGGAGCCGTATCTCTGGGGCTCGGCGGTACTGTCGTGCGAACAGCGCCTTCAAAAGCGCAACGCCGAGCTTGCATTCGATGGTGCGCAGATTGTAGCGGTCCATCGCCTCGCGGGTTTTCTCCGCCTGGATGAGACTGTTCGCCACGATGAACGAGTACCCTTCGGGCAGAGACACGGAACGGATATCGAAGGGGTTGAAATCGATCTTCAGCGCTTTTCCCCTTTCGCTTAGCAGCGAAGCCGCCTGATCCATTCCTCCTCCCTGAGTTCCGACATATCGTTCTCCCTGTGCAAGGAGCTCTGCGAGCTTTCTGTTCTCTAGAGACAAATTATTCGCTTTCAGAAACATAAGCGCAGATATAACGACCAACGCCGAAGATGAGCTCAACCCTGCTGCAGGCGGAATGGTTCCGTTGATGCATGCATCCATGCCGGAAAAATCATTCACCGTTTTATCCGAACCTCGAAACGCATCGAGGATCGTCTGTACTCCTGCTTTGCAGTAATTCCCCCAGTTTCCAGTTTCGTAGGGAGGGAGCGATTGCTCAAGTCGGAACTTTCTGGAAGAGAACCCTGGATCCGTGTTGCACACAGTAACGGTCTTCTCCTTCGATGGAGCGAACACTGCAAGAAAATTCTGTTCGAGTGCCATGGGCAATACAGGGCAACCGTTGTAATCCGTATGTTCTCCTATAAGATTCACGCGACCTGGAGCCTGGGCCCAATATGTCGGTTCATATCCGAACTCGGTTTTGAAATTCGCGATAAGATAGGAAAGCCGTTCATTCATGCCCGCCCCCTCTTGTACCGTTCGATCACAGGCCCGAGCCGTCAATCGTTTGCTGTATCAATTCATAGAACCAATGTTCCCTGTCCTGCGTTATGGGATTCAAGCCCCCGAGCATTTCCCTCATGATCCGCTTGCCGTTCGTTCGAATTTCAGCCCAGATGTTGTCCTTATCCGGACCCGAAGGTACAGGGAATATGCCCATGCCGGCCGCCTCTATGACACCTACCCCTTCGCTTTTGAACCGCAGCAGATGCTCAGGGGTTCTGAAACTCGGATTCCGGAAAAAAATGTAGAAAGCGAATCCTGTCGGTTCCCGTTTGAGCGCGAGGTTCGCCGTGTTTCTCCCGGAATCCTGTACTTTCCATGCATCTATAACGCCCGATGCGAGGGAAGCGATAGCGTTTTCGTCTGTTCCACGTATGCGTAAAACAGCGAGAGGATAGTTCAACAACGCCACCGAACACGCTTTCGATGCGAATTCCTTCATCGTGCCTGCAGTCATGACGGGGAGGGTCAACCCCTTGAAAACCTGAAAATGGTGATGTGCCAATATAGATGCGCCGGCCCATTCCACATCGGAATTTGAGCAGACTGTATAACCGGGAGCGCAGGAAAGAAATGCGAACATATCCCATACCGAACGCTCATTCACCATCATAGGCTCGGGATCAGAAAGGATCAACACATAATGATAAGGGAATAGCGGGAAGGGCGTGAGCTGAAGGAAATAACGCCTTCCGGATCCGGGCAGAAGAAATTCAAAAATCCTGAGTTTTTCTTTTCCAGGCCTGCCGACTTGCTCTTTGCATATTGCACAATGCAGCGGAGGGAGAGACTCGGAGTTCTGTTGATTCGGAGAATATTTCGAACGCCCTACATTGATCTGAACTCTAAACTCGATCTCCATGTCCGAATCGAGAAAGCAAAGCTGCTCATTCACCTCCAGTTGGGTTCTGGAAAAGTAGCCGACCGAAAGCGCCCACCTGTATAGGCAATCCGCGACAAGCGGAATCCCGCCGATTTTCGAAATGCCTTCGAGGAGGTTTTGGATTTTGTGCTGCGGAGTGGTCGCAGGGCAGGACAGCATAGTCTGTACCGCCGGATGTTCGGCATATGCATCGAAGCGCAAGCTATCGACCGTGCCGTAGAAATTATGAAGGTCGAGCATGGCAAGAGTGTACAGGATGAGCGCTCGATTAGACAATAAGAATTCGATCGATTTTCCCTCGGCATTTCCGCATATGGATGTACGAGTGTCGGGCGAGACCAGGATAGCGGAAAATCACATCTCGAACGGCATCGGACTCCTGTCCCTTAGAGTGAGAGATGTCGATTTCCCGCTACCCTTGTATATTGTACCTACGGTTATGACTCGCGGTCACCTACGGCCTGCGGCACTTCGCATGTGTTTACGCGTCATATTCAGAATTGCTGTTTTTCCCGACCAAGGGGACGTCGCAATCAGGCGTACATATTCATCCACGCTTTCACGAGAGGAATGAATTCCGGCGAATACGCATGCGCAGAGTTCTGAAGAATCGTAAGCGAACGGATCCCTTGTAGCTTTTCGAAAAGCGAAACGACGGTCTCCGGTGGACACATATCGTCACAGCCTCCTGCAGTCAGGAGCACGGGAAGGGTGAGCCGGTGCACGTGCGAAAGCGTATCGAAGAAGCCTAAAGCGTGCCATGCTTTGCTTTTATCTTCTGCAACATCGAGAGCCTGCTTTGCTATGCGATATGCTCCTCTTCCATCCGCAAGGGGAAAGTTCGTCAGAAAGGGAAGATCAGCAGCCACACAGCGCACACCCCGATCTTTATATATCGAGGCGAGGATAAGCGAAGCCCCTCCGCCTTGGCTCGTACCGAAGAAGGAGACTCTTCCAGGAAGCACTTCTTTCAGGCCCAATGCCCACCGGATAGCATGGATACAATTGATAAACCACTGTCTATATCCGTTCTTACCCAAGGATGTAATAGAATCTGGAAGCACGGGCCAGGCGAGAGGATCTTCGGGATTTGCCGTTTTGGAAACATCCATGCCTTCGGGAGTACAGTATCCGAGAGGATTGATGTGGAGCACGGAATAACCAGCGGATACGATCTCAGGATGCGCGCTGACCTCGGCTCCATAGCCAGGCACATGGATGAGCAGGGGTGCAGGGCCGCTCAATGCAGGCTGCCAGAATCCGTAGAACACATCGCTCTGCTCGGGAATGAACATAACATATCCGGTATTCCTGTTATGGCGAACGCCGTACCGGTACGGATATCCGTCCAAAGTGGGAAATGCATAGGCGTCGGGTCGGATGATTTCCGTCCTGCACGGTATGCGTTCCGCCTCTTTGAACATTCCGTCTATCCACACATCCACTTCCCGGGAAGAGGGGTACATATCGAACGCCGAACCGCCTTGATTCATCGCCGCTGCCTCCTCACATGAGTGTACAAAGGAAACGCCTGTTTTACAATCACCCTGAGGCATCTCAAGACTTCTTCCCCTATAGTTTACCGTATTCTCGAGCGGCCTCATACATCGCGACGATGTTTTCAGGAGGCACATCCGACTGAATGACATGGATAGGGGCGAATACGAAACCGCCGCCTTTTGAGAATATCTCCATGCGTCTCCGCACATCTTCACGTACTTGATCCGGAGTCCCGAATGGAAGGATGTGCTGAACATCGCATCCTCCGCCCCAGAAACATATTCTGTCCCCGAATTCGCGCTTCAATGCTTCTGGGTCCATACGGTATGCGGAAGTTTGTACGGGATTGAGTATATCGACACCGATCTCGATAAAATCCTCTATGAACTCATACACCGAACCACATGAATGGAGAAACACGGCAGCTTTGGACAGACCGTGCGATGTGGTGTATATGCGCTTCAGAAGCGGTTTTATGAATGTTCTGAACATCGGAGGCGAAATTTGCGGACCGTTCTGTATGCCGAAATCGTCGCCGAAACCCATGATTTGTATGTACGAGCCCACAGCATCGAGATAGCGCTTCAGGTCCTCTATGACGCGGACAGTGAGCTTTTCGAGAAGAAGCGAAGCGAACTCCGGTTCCCCTGCGAGCCGGTACATGAAACCGTCGAAACCACAGAGGAATTGCGCCTGTTCGAATATGCTGCCGTTGAACCAACCGAACACTGCTTTATCCGTGTTTTCATACAAGAACCGTGCTCGGTTATGTAGATACTCCAGCTCTTCATCGCTGATAGCGGGGATGTCGAAAGATTCCAAAGCTTCGAGGTCTGCATATTCGAGAGGAAAGTACACTGGTACGAACGAAGAAGTGACCGGACTCAACACATCGGTTTTCCTCCCCCCTCTGTACAGTTCCCAGATGCCGTCTTCTCGAACAACTGGTGCGAATCCTTCGGGAAACAGAGCCGGGCTTCCGTCCGGGAGGGGATGTTCCACCCATGCCCTCGTACGAGGAAGCCCTGGGCCCGCTTCGTACCTGTCGAGAGGAAGCACATCCACATTCCATCTATCCAAAATTTCCTGATCAATCTCTGGGAGCAAGAGTATGAGCTGATTCACCTTCGGCCGCGGATCCCGGAAGCCCATATAGTTCTTGAGCCGGCCATACGCGACCGCGTTCACGCTGCTCACGATGGAACTACCGAGATCTATGGGGACTCTGTCCGTTTCTCGGTGAGCTAGTGCTTCGCATACCCGCTCTCTCGATGTCATCTTTCGCATGAGGCCTGCTCTCCCACTCTGTCTCCGAGGCATGTTCCCACCAGTCGTGCACTCTGGATCCACGGATGATCCTGCGGCACAACTTTCTTTTTTCCTGCCACATCTTCGAGCGGCACAGCTTCGCACAGACCTCCTTTTATGGCTACCATGACATTGTATGTACCTGCAGCCAAAAGCTCGGCTGCCTTCGTCCCGAGGGATGTGCAGAGAAGCCTATCAGTTGCAGAAGGGCTCCCGCCTCTCTGCACATGACCCAATGAAGTAACCCGCGCCTCCGTTCCTGTGAGTTGCTGTATCTTTCTCGCGAGCCTACTCGCCATGGACTCCTGCACCAGGTGATACACAGCCCCGTTTTCGTCGTACTCCTCTTTCACTGTTTCGGCGGATAGTGCCTGTTTTTTTCCACTGTTCTCTTTTGCAGCGGCTTCTTCTACGGAAACCGCCCCCTCTGCAACAGCGATAATGGAAAACCGTTTGCCGTGCCGCCTGCGTTCGTTCAGATGTTCGGCCACGGCGCACAGATCGTACGGTATTTCGGGTATGAGTATGACATCGGCTCCACCGGCTATCCCTGCTCCCAAGGTGAGCCATCCTGAGTTGTGACCCATGATTTCGCACACGATGATCCTGTGGTGGCTCGTAGCGGTGGTATGAAGCCTATCGATCGCACTCGCCGCTATACCCATGGCGGTATCAAAGCCGAAAGTCGTCTCGGTCTCGGCTACATCGTTATCTATCGTTTTCGGAAGGGTAAGCACGTCTATACCGCCGGCCTTATGAAGGTGGAGCGCATTTTTCTGCGTTCCGCCTCCGCCCAGGCATACGAGGCAGTCGATCTGGAGCCGTTTGATATTTTCCACTGCTGCAGCCGTCATATCCATTTTCACGCCCCCCATGGGCATTTTATTCGGTTTGTCCCTGCTTGTGCCCAGTATGGTGCCTCCCTGAGTGAGTATACCGCTCACCCGCTTGTCGTCCAAAACAATGGTTCTGTTCTCCACCAATCCCCTGAATCCATCGAGAATTCCGACTTTCATCCCGTATTCGTTTATCGCTGCCTTTGCCACACCCCGGATCGCGGCATTGAGGCCCGGGCAATCCCCTCCGCTCGTGAGGATTCCTATGCACCTCGTTTTCGATTGAGCCATACCTACCCCCAAAAAATGGTTGAAAGTTTCATACTCTCCATTATATTATTGTATATAAATTATCAATTGTAAAAAGGGGAAGGTCAATGAAATCCGAATTAAAAACCATCGCGTCACAGCCATCGTGGGTGCTCTCGTCGAAACATGTGGAAGTCGCAATAACCGAATTGGGCGGCCACATGGCTCCTGTTACATTCTATAAGGATACTCCTAATCCCGTTCAACCGTATTTCATAAGTCCCTGGCAGTATGAAAAAAAAACGATAGATATGCCCGTGCTTGTCCCCTTACGGGGTGACTTTTTCTGCATGCCCTTTGGACCGGGCAGAGTGAGAAAGGATAAACCCATCGTATACCACGGCGAATCGGCATCCACTGCATGGAGCCTCAAGTCTCGGGAAAAAAAGGACGGTCTGACACAGCTGCTTCTTTCCATGAAAACTAAAGACGAACCAGGCCCGGGCGAGATTACCAAGATCATAAGCCTGAAAGATGGTCACAACGTGGTGTATATACAGCATGTGCTTGAAGGCTATTCTTGTAAGACAAGCATCGCTCACCATGCCACACTCGCGGTTCCCGAAACGGTCGATGCTCTTCAAGTATCAACAAGCCCCATTCTTTTCGGTTTTACCAATCCCGGAACTACTGGCCCCGGGGATTCGAGCGAATACTTCTTCATGCCGGCCGGCGCGAGATTTTCCAGCCTCAAGAAAGTGCCTACTATTTGGAAAGACAAACCCTTCGACGACCTCACGCAGTTCCCGAGAAGGGACGGTTTCGGAGGACTCCTCAGTATATTCTCGAAACAGTCGAAAACCCCAGCATGGACAACCGCCACTGTAGCATCGCAGGGATATCTTTGGTTCGCGCTGAAAGATCCTGCAATGCTTCCCGCAACGGTGTTCTGGATCGAGAACAGAGGAAGGCATGGGACCCCCTGGAATGGAAGGACCAGATGCATAGGTCTGGAAGATGTGTGTTCGTATTTCGGAGCAGGTATCGAAGCATCGATCAAGAAGAATCCGTTGAATGACGAAGGAATAGAAACTTGCGTGACCCTTACTGCCAAGAAACCGACTCTGGTAAATTACATCCAGGGTGTGGTCAAAGTGCCGAAAGGTTTCGACAAGGTGAACACAGTTAAATTCGGGAAAAACAGCGCAACCTTCGTTTCGGCATCCGGGCTGAGCGTGGAAACACCGGTGGATTATCAATTCCTCTACTCAGGAACAATCGCCTGATCTTAGGCATCCTGCGAGAAGGCTTCGGCCTTCCACGCAGGATTATCGATTATCCGCGCTGAAACAGCGCATGAAGGAATTACTATTCACAGATTTTCGAAAAGTGCGAGCACATCCTGCGCTTTTTCGGCCTGAATGATTTTTTCCCGCCTGGACTGGTTCTTCGTCAGGAGCACGAGTTTCGAGAGGATTTTCAAGTAATCGGTCTGCCTGTTTTCAGGCCCTCCGATCAGGAACACGAGCTGAACGGGCTTTCTGTCTATGGCGTCCCAGTCGACCCCTTTTTTGAGAATGGCCACGACAATGAAAAAAGAATTGATATTCGAAAGCTTCGCATGGGGCACAGCTACTCCTATGCCTATACCGGTGCTCATGATCGCCTCGCGGGCCTTGATGCTCGACTCGAATTCCTCTTTGTCCTTTATCTTGTTCGCGTTGAAGGCTGCCTGAATCATGCTTTCCAGCGTGGTCTTTTTATCTCTGGTATCGAGGAACAGCACGCACTCTTCAGAGAGAAAATCAGCCAGGTTCATACATGCTCCTTCCAAAGCCTTAGCTTATACCCACAAGAGCTTTGACATACTGCGACCGTTCGTAGGCTTCCGGATGTTCACTCTTTTCCTGGCAGAGCTTTCCGCGGAAATCCTCGATCTTTGCATATCCGTGGCGCTCCATCCAGGCAGTCAGTTCTTTCAGTACTTCGGAAATATAACCGATGCCGTTTTTGTACAGGGCAGTACAGAGCTGAACCGCTTTGGCTCCCACGAGAAGCTGTTTGATCACAGCTTCCCCCGTATGTACTCCAGTCGTAGCTGCGAAATCGCAGGGAAGTTCGCCCGAAAGCAGGGCTATCCACTGAAGCGAGAGATTCAGCTCTTCGGGAGCGCTGAAAATTTTCGCGTGCGTCAGTTTTTCCTTTTCGATATCCACATCGGGCCTGTAGAAACGGTTGAACAAAACGAAACCGTCCACCCCTTCCATGCCGAGCCGTTTCAACATGTTCGCGAGGCCGGAAAAATGCGACCCGATTTTCATAGCCACCGGAATCGAAATCTCTTTTTTGATACTCCGTGCGATATCCAGATACACCGCTTCGATGTCTCCGGAGGTCTTTTTAACATCGGCAGGCATGATGAACACGTTTAATTCAAGCGCATCGGCGCCGAGCTTTTGAAGCGTTTTCGCATAGGAAAGCCATTTACCCGTCGAAACACAGTTGATGCTCGGTATGACGGGAATGGAAAGTCTCTGCTTCGCATCTTCGAGTAGCTTGAAATATTCATCCGTATAATGGTTCTGTCCCATGCCGGAAAGGAAATCGAACGCATCTGGATGCGAAGAATAATCCATCGTATTCAGCATTTCGTTCGTATCGAAAAGTATCTGTTCTTCAAACAAGGATTTTAATACGACGGCCCCTGCGCCTGCTTTTTCGCATTCCAACAATTTTCCTATGGAAGACGTAAGATTGGAACTCGCTACGATTATGGGATTTTTTAAGGATACACCGAGATATGAAGCTGAAAGATTTGCCATGAAAAACTCCCCTCTACTCTTCTGATACGATCTAGGCTAAAGGAGAAGAGTTCTTTTGTCAAGTTTGAATGGTTCGCCCGCTGGCACATCAGAAATGCTGCTATCCGTTCGGCAGTTCCTCGGGTTCCGGTTTTACAGTGAGCAGATCGTCCTGGGATATCTCGTTCACGTAGATCATCTCATAGCGCCCGGAATGCACTATAGTTCTGTTACCGGGTCTCAGACATGCGGAAAAAAAATAGAGAAGGTCGCAGAGATCGCCGTAGGATGTCCCTATCGTGTAGCGGTAATAAATCGGATACGTATTGAGCACGCGGTGGCGGTTGAGGTCTTTTTCCAGCTCTGGATCGCTATACCTGCGGATCTCCTCCCGCAGTCCTCCGTACCAGACCAACGACATATAGAAACACTTGAGCTTGCGGCACTCATCGAGATAAAAAAGTTCGTAGAGCCCTGCGACCGAAGGCACCGTAGTGGATATGTCGTACTTGTCCGCTTTTTTCAGCTTTGACCACGTGACGGAATAATACGCGGAGTTCTCCTTCACTTTTTTTACAATTCCGGGTTCGGGCATTTGAACAGCGTATCCGTTCATTGCGATATGATCAACTGCAGCAGAGCGTTTTTCCCTTCTTTCGCAAACAGCTTCATATGGAGTATAAAAGAACCATGCAGTCCTTTCATCCGCTCATCCGCGAATGGTTTCTCGCAGAATACAAAAAGCCGACCGAAATACAAAATCTCTCCTGGCCTGTTATAGCAGAAGGAAAGCATGTCCTCATTTCAAGCCCCACGGGAAGCGGAAAAACCCTCACTGCTTTCCTATGGGCCCTGAACCAGCTCATTTCCGGGATATGGGAACCGGGTTTCGTCAGGGTACTTTACGTGTCCCCTCTTAAAGCGCTCAACAACGATATACGGCAGAACCTTCTCGGACCCTTGAACAGGTTGGAACTGTTTTTCAAGGAGCGCGGTCATTCCTTTCCAGCTATACGTGTGACAACGAGAAGCGGAGACACCTCTTCTTCCGAGCGACAGCGGATGATTGCCAAGCCGCCGGAGATCCTTATAACAACGCCGGAGAGCCTCAACATCATCCTCACATCGAAAAGGGGAGAACCGCTGTTTTCCGGCATCAAAACCGCGATTCTCGACGAGATTCACGCGATCATCGGTTCGAAACGGGGTACGCATCTCATAACCGCAATAGAGCGCATAACGAGGTTTGCAGGGGAGTTTCAGCGCCTCGGCATTTCAGCGACCATGAGACCCCTCACGACCGCACGGGATTTTCTCGCAGGATTCCGGAACACGGCAGAAGGATACGATCTCCGGCCAGTGGAAGTGGTGAAATCGGAAGCAGAAAAAAAATATTCTGTCTCGGTCGTATATCCGGCCGATGACGAAAAATCCAGATGGCAGACGCTTTCACGTGAATTCAAGCGCATAATACGGTCGAACAGGACAACTCTCATCTTCTGCAATTCGAGGCGCATGACGGAAAAAATAACCCTCTTCGTCAACGAAGACGAAGATGAAATTCTCGCGTATTCCCATCACGGATCCCTGTCGAAGGATGTGCGCCACGCAGTGGAACAGAAGCTGAAAACAGGTGAACTTCCCGCGATAGTCGCAACGAGCAGTCTCGAACTGGGCATAGATATCGGGACCATAGACGAAGTGATCCTGTTCCAGACTCCCGGGAACGTCTCTTCCGCGCTTCAGAAAGCAGGGCGGTCCGGCCACAAAGTGGGGAAAACATCCAGAGCCCTGTTCTTTCCCACCCATGAGGTGGATCTCCTGAAGAGCGCAATCATGGCTCAGTGCGTTCTCGAAAAGGATATAGAGGATCAGCGGCCGGTAGACTGCCCGCTCGATGTTCTTGCGCAGATCATACTCTCCATGACGTGTACAGAAACCTGGGACAAGGATGAGCTGTACGGTTTTCTCCGTACCATGTATCCCTATCATTCCCTGCCCGAAGATCAGTTCAATCTCGTGCTCCATATGCTGGCAGGAAGGTATGAAGATTCCCGCATAGGAGAGCTGAAGAGCAGGATATACTACGACCGTATAGACAACACGATCAGCGCACGGCCGGGAACCGACAGGCTTCTGTACATGAGCGGTGGAACCATACCTGACAGAGGATATTTCAAGGCAGTCGTGAAGGATACGAGGGCCGTGCTCGGAGACTTGGACGAAGAGTTCGTATGGGAGCGTGCCGTAGGCGATGTGTTTACCATGGGAACAAGGTCATGGAAGATTCACAGCATAGACGACAAGGAAGTGACTGTTGTGCCGGTTTCCGGGGCGGCAG
>CAZWAS010000044.1:0-863 GCA_964631915.1 uncultured Spirochaetales bacterium
CGAGAAGAAGATCGCTCCGTATGAGGGATTCATGGTGAAAGTGACGACCACGCCGTTATGCTCGACCCACTGCGCGTAGAGCGTCACGTTTCCGGCCCCCATTCTGAACGTATCCCCGGGCGCATAGGTTGTCCCGGAACCGTCCGCAGCTGTGTTCCAGCCCGTGAAGCTGAATCCTGTTCGCCCCAAAGTTCCGGGACTTAGAACGGTCACGGTCTTCGTGTGGCGGTACGCCGTCGGGTCCACTGGCACGGAACCTCCCGTATACTGGTTTCCGTCATAGGTCACGGAGTATGTGGTGGCATCGCTCGTTATCTCCGCTGCTTCCGATTCGATCCCTTCTGTATCGATGATCACTACGCTGAAGATATAATTGTCCCCCGGGCTGATAGTTCCCGGTTGAAAATAACGGTTCAAGGGATGCGATGATCCCAAAAGATCAATCCCGTTCACCGATACCCTTTGTGAAAGAAGAGACGCGTCGTCTATGGCGAACGTAACCGTCTCTCCCGAGCCGGGTGTTCCGTCAGGCGCGTACCCGATCCTTACCTGCGAAAGATCGTCATCCGTAGCGGAAGACGACAATCGAAAGGCCGCAAAGGCATAGCCGTTCGCATCGAGAGCCGCATCGAGGCTCGATTCGACGCTCCCCGGAGGCGTGTTGCAATGGATGGTGAGCGTCTCCGGGGGGAAACTACGATTGATTGTGGGAGCAGAGAGCTCCACGGCGAATACGAGATCTTTGCGCTCAGCCTGGAGCGACGGCGTGAAAAAGAGCGAAATTTTCTGCTGGTTCCGTACAGCGACTACAGGAAGAGCGTCGAACAGGGAATCGGCTTCCCATCGAACGTTGCAGGAAATTC
>CAZWAS010000044.1:899-10214 GCA_964631915.1 uncultured Spirochaetales bacterium
CTTCCCGAACGTATCACTGCTTTCGCCTTACCGCCGCTTTCTGCTGTGAACCCGTCTAACTTCAGGATCGACCGCCCGTCCTCGACGAACGTCTTGATATCCGCGTTCCAGTCAAACGGAACACCGCACGAGGAATATAGTAGCGCCATGACTACCGAAAAAAGCATCTTGCATATAATAGAAGAGCGATCTACAGCATTCACACTTCGATACTATCAGTCGGAGAAAAATAAATCGTTCAGGAAAAAACTTGAACTTTTTTTCTTGATGGTAACATTTGAGAATCGACGTTGACAAAGAGCATATATCCGACCACAATGTGAATATCCAGCGTTGCCGGGTAGTGCTGAGCAGGAATGCAACCGATGTGTGTGGCTGAATGCAGTAGGCTTAGTGCTGCTTACCGCAATTTTGCCGTACTTCTCCAGAGAAGAATTCCTATCATGTATTAAAACCAGAGCAGTCTGTTGAAGGCTGTAGTGGGGGGTACGATCAATCATGTCGGTTCTGCTCTTCACCGAAGGCGTAATAATCCTGTTCTTCGCAGTTGTTCAGCTGCTGGCCAGAAACAAACAGCCTATACACTACAGCATGTTCGCAGTCTGCCTTGCGCTGGGGTATCTGCTTATGTACTCCTGGGTGACCATGTCGGGCATGATTCTCCGCTTTCCCTTGCTCATCGGCAGCGATATTCCGCTCAATTTTCTGGCTGCTCCTGCCTTTTACCTGACATCGCTCACGATTCTGCACGGAGGCAGACGGCCGGTACGAAGGTATGCCGTGTATTTCATCGCCCCCGCGCTTCTCGCTCTCGGCTCAGGCCTCTATATCGCCTTCACGGTCCCCGCGTATTTACGCAAATTCGGTACGATTCCGGGCCGTTTTTCGACCGTGGGGATGACCATCCTGAATCTCCTAGCCGTCCTCTCGATGGTCGCTGCCATCTGCCTCGACCTTCGTATGGCGCACCGCCTGTACAAATCCGGCCTCGTCAAACACAAATCTGAATTCTTGATCCAGGTGGTTTTTCTCTTCTGCTACCTAGCCTCCACATCCGTTGCTGTGGTCAGCGTAATCCTGCTGAACGATCGGCTCTTCACCATGGGGTATGTGATAGCCGGTCTGATCGCGGTGCTTTTCGCTTTCTCCCGCACCACAGCCCTCTATTTCGCCGAGGGCTACGCGATACCCATCCGGCACACGTTCGCTAAACCAGAATGGGACAGCTCAGCCGCGGAGCTGACCGCCCGCATCACCCGAGTCATGGAGACCGATGCCCCCTATCGCGACGCAGACCTGTCGCTTCAGAAGCTGGCGCATGCGCTGGGTACGGAGTCCAAACGGCTCTCTTATCATCTTCACGCGAATCTTTCGCTCTCGTTTCGCAGCTACATCAACGAATGGCGGCTTGAAGCAGTGTGCAGGGATCTCCTCGAACATCCCGACCGATCGATCCTCGATATAGCTTTCGACAACGGATTCAATTCCAAGAGCAGCTTCAATACTCTGTTCTTCAAAAAGTACGGCATGACGCCGAGGGATTATAGGAAGAAATAGCACCACACCACGATGCATAGCATCGGGCTTAAAACCTACTTTGTCTCAGCCTTTTTTGCCTTGCGACGCATTCTGAAAATATTAAAGGCTACAAGACATGCGATTATAACAAGCTTAACCCATATATTGATTGGAACCCATAGTGCGAGGACGAGAAACACAATGCCCAGCAAAGCGTGGCCGAGCAAATTGCGCCAGTCTTTTACATAGCATTTGAGTCCTTCCCATATTCGTTTGATCATCGATAAACACGTGAACAGCCTTTTACCCATATAATCGCTCACTCCTCCCGATTCTTATTAATTGCTGCGCCTTGGCGAATCTTAAGTGCGTTTTCGATAATTCTGTCGAAATAACCATTAAACTGGTGCAGCTCTTTTTCCGTAAGGCAAGAGCATACATCAATCAGCCATTTCTCATATATATCTATACTGTCAGCAACGCAGGATTTTCCAGCTTCGGTTATCTGGATGACATTTTTTCGTCTGTTCTCCTCGTCTTGCCTTCTACAAATAAGACCTTCACGTTCCATTGTACGTAACGCTTTTGCTACGGTAGTTTTATTGAGCAATAGTGCAGCTGAAATGGTATCTTGAGATACTTGGTCATGAAAGCAAAGAAAAGTACATATCGCATGTTCTGTATCAGAAAATCCTGCACCACGGATTGTTTCATGGCCAAATTCTCGGCCCAGTTTGAGCAGCATAGTAAGCGTTCTGAAATTCATATAAACAACCTTTATAGTTGAATTATCAACTGTTGATAATTCAACTATAAAGATTTACTTGTTTTTTGTCAATGGGCATGCTCTGTTACATATCGTGAATCATTGATCGCGCAGCTTGTCGAAAAAATTGATAGTTTCATCGCCTGATCGATGAATATCCAAGAATGGATATTCAGTATTTCCTATTTATCGTATACCATCGAGGAAAACATTTCGACCGGAGCATTCGATGAAACCCTTTTCCGGACTGCAGGTAACGGAAAGACTGCCTTCCCTTGTATATGCGCATAGAATATGGAACCGCGGAAAGCATAACGCGTTCACGGACCTCATCCGGTATAAGGGATTATGGTACTGCGCGTTCCGCGAAGCCGGAGACCATATGCGCGGTTTCGGGAAAGTCAGAATTATCGCTTCGAAAGACTTCGAAAGCTGGACAAGCGTCAGGCTCTTTTCGGAACGGGACGTCGACCTGCGCGACCCGAAGCTTTCGATAACTCCCTCGAAAAAGCTGATGCTCCTCATGGGGGGAACCAGGTTCAAGGACGGCCGCTACGTCGGACGACAACCCAGAGTCGCCTTTTCCCAGGATGGTTTCACATGGACAACACCAGAGCAGGTGCTTTCCGAAGGCGATTGGCTCTGGAGAGTCGCATGGTTCGAAGGACGCGCCTATGGCATAACCTATAGGATCAAGTCGAAAACCGTTTGGGAAGTCTTTCTCGTGGCAGGGAAAAACGGCACGGATTACGATGAGGTATGCAAGCTCGCTGTTCCGGGGAAACCGAACGAGGCGACCATACGGTTTTTCGCCAACGGCGAAGCAATGATCCTGATACGCCGCGAAGGGAGAGACAAAAAAGGATGGATCGGCAGGAGTCGGCGACCCTACGAAAAATGGATGTGGCATTCTGCTGGATTCAGGCTCGGAGGGCCTAATTTCATCATCCTGTCGGATGGTTCGGCGTGGGCGGCAACCCGTTTGATCAAGGGAAACGACGCCCGAACAGTGATAGCCCGGATAGGAAACAAAAGTCTGGAACCGGTGCTCGAATTGCCGAGCGGAGGCGACTGCAGCTATCCCGGCCTCGTGTATCACAACGGATTCCTCTGGACGAGTTACTATTCCTCGCATGAAGGAAAAACTGCGATATATTGTGCGAAAATCAAACTGTAAAGGAGATCTACCCATGGAAGAAGTCCGTTATGCGTATTTGCGTCCTTCCCAGATAGTGGAAAAGAGGAAAGCATGCCCTGTCGCATACATACCGATCGGCACGCTCGAATGGCACGGAGAACACAATCCTGTCGGAGCGGACACATTGCAGGCGGAAGGGCTTGCGCTCCTCTGCGCCCGCAAAGGCGGAGGACTCGTGTTCCCTCCTCTGTACTACGGAGAGAGCAGAAGCGAATCCCTCATGGAATCCGGAGCTCAAGACAAAGACGCTATTGCGAAAGCCATGGAGCTTCCGCCTGAAAATTTTTTTCCAGACAAGATGCCGTTTTTACCCACGGAACAGGTTCTGAACTATCAGCGATTGCTCCTCCATATGCTTGCAGAGGTGGAAAGCCTCGGATTCAAGGTCGGAGTGCTCGTGGCGGGCCATTATCCCTTGATCGATCATGCACGCTCTGCAGTGCTTCTATTCAATCAGAGGCGGTACAGCAAGTATCACGGCATGCTCGCATGGGCCTGCGTGGACTATCTACTCGTACGGGACAAGTATCCGAATGCCGGAGACCATGCTGGAGGATGGGAAACTTCCCATCTCCTCGCCCTGCACCCCGAATGCGTCGATATGGACGTGCTTCCTCCCAAAGACCGGCCCCTCGTAGGCGTTATGGTCATGGGAGATTTCTTTCCGCAGGACGCGACCGCGGAATTTGGAAGGAAAACCCTCGAGGAATCCGCAGAAGCTGCCCTCGGGGAAGTGAAAAAACGCCTTCAGAATCCGCAGGCATACAGATTCCACGGCATGAGCCTCAGGGAAGGCTGAGGCTCTTAAATCTTCGGTTTCCCGAGGATGAACCCTGCAATAGGGTTAGTGCGCCTGAGCTCCACAGCCTGATACATGCAGAGCTCGTGACAGCACATGCATTCGATGCACCGGGAATAATCGATGCGTTTCGTTTCCCTGTCTATGATCTGCATAGGACATCCGTCCACGCATGAATTGCATTTCCTGCAGACTTTCGTGTTCACCACGGGCCGCGTTTTCATGAAGTCTATGATCATGCGAAGCGCCTTGGAGGCGCTTTTTTTCACGGTATAGGGTTTCGGAATCGAAAACCCTTTGAGCAGAGGCGGTTTCGAATAATCCCCCACTATCTCGATGGAAGCGATATCCGAACACCAGCCGCTTCGTTCCCGTACCGCGTCGAAGATGGGAAGTTGCTTGATATCCAGACCGAGCATGTTCACAGCGACCGTATCCAGGGCGAGCGGATCGCTGCTCATCAGAATCTTCTTCGCAGGATACACGGTTCCGGATGTGGGACCCCTCCCGTGCATCGCTTCCACGCCGTCCATAATGTGCAGAGCGACCCGCACCGATTTCGCGATATTCGCAATAACTGTGCCGAATTCGTGCGCAGCAGGGTACAGCTTGTGATATTCCGCTTTTTTCAATCCAGGTATGCAGCCGAAGAGATTTTTGACAGCTCCTGTGTATATGCCCGCCACATGGGTTTTCAATTTCGGCAGATTGATCACCACATCCGCATCGAACATGGGTTTGGCGAGATACATAGGACGTGTCTCGTCACCATCGGGATTCACGCGCACCACCCCTTCCTTGTCGAAATTTTTTATGATTGCTCCCTCTTCCTCGGCCGCTTGTTCGATGCCCGAAACTTTGAATGCGCGGGCGGTCGGCGATACTCCGGCTATCGCACCTCCTGCGCTGTCGCCGATCCACACGGTACAGCCTCGTTGCTTCAATATTCTGGAGAGCGCCCTAATAAATTCACGATGCGTCACCGCAGCGGTTTCGCTCTGCTTCGGCCCAATGAGGTTCACCTTGAGCAACACTGTATCGCCAGGTCGAACGATCGTCTCCCAGCCTCCAAGAGACATAACGCCTCCCTCTATGGCTGCCACGATTTCATCGAACGCATATGTCGCGCACTCTTTTATAGCCACTCTGATCATCGCTCTTTCCTCCGCGTGATAAATGCTTCCACGGCTTTGACGCTGCCTGCTCTTCTGTGCAAACCACACGTACGCCGGGTTCCGTGCGAACACCTTCCCTCTGTTTTACCTCATTTCGCCAGAGATTATCTACATCGCCTGCAGGGACGATCATGCGGGAATGGTTATGAAGAATGTGCTACCCGTTCCCGGAGAAGCTTCCACCCACGCTTTCCCGCAGTGGGCCTGTGCAATGCTTTTTACGATTGCGAGACCGAGTCCGCTGCCTTGGTTGCTGTTTCCCGGGGAACGATAAAATCTATCGAATATGCGTTCCTTTTCGCCTTCGGGTACGCCGGGTCCTTCGTCCTTCACCCAGAACAGAACTTCCCTTCCCTCCTGCTTACAGCCCACTTCGACGACGCCTCCGACAGGAGAGAATGTAACCGCATTCTCGAGGAGATTTATCAGCGCCGCTTCCATCCTTCTTCTGTCGCAGGGAACTGTTTCGGGAGCGGAATCGAACAGGGGTCTGAAACCAATCCTTTTATCCTCTGCCCTGTGACGAAGCGAATGTAACGCCTCTTCAGCTATACATTTTGGGGAGCAGCGGTTTATTTCCATACCAATGCCGGCATCGAGCCGCGAAAGGTCCAGCAGGTTTTTTACGATCATCTGCATCTTATCTATCTGGCCCCTGCTCTCCACTAAGAATTCCTTCATTTCGTTTTCGGGGTAGTTTTTAAGAAGTATTTCATTGAATGCAGACAGTGCGGTCACCGGAGTTCTAAGCTCGTGCGATGCGTCCTGCAGAAACTGTTTCGATGCGTCCCGTTCCCTTGCCAGAGCCTGATAGCCGTCTTTCAGGCGCTCTGCCATGCTGTTGAACTGAACCGCAAGCTCGTCCAGTTCCCTGATGTTGTACGAAGGAAGTCTGATATCGAAATCCGATCTACTCATGGTGGCAGCCGCTTTCGTCAGATCGAGAAGCGGCTTGGATATCTTGCTCCCCATGTACAGTCCGAACAGTACCGCCATAATAGTTGTACAACCAGCCGAAAGGATAAAGGCGGCCACAGCAGTATTCATCGAACGTCTCGCCTCTTCGGGTCCGCTCCTGAGCTCCAGAAAGCCGAAAGGAGCGGTTTCGTTTCCTATGGCTATGCGGATTTTTTGTTCATCGGGAAAGAACAGAGGAAGCTTCCCTTCCTTCGTTTCCCGATTGCTGCTGAAAACTAGTAGATCTTTCTTCGCACGGGATTCGACAATCGTATTCCGCCTACTGTCTTCGATCTTCAGCTTCATGCCGCCGAAGAGTTCTGCGTTGTCTATGAGCCGTTCGAATTCCTGCGAATACCGTTCCTTATAGGGCAACAATGTTCTGAGCCGCAGAGAAATGGTCTTTGCCGCTGCTTTCAAGTATTCTCGCTGCTGTTTCTCCGCATACTGCTTGATGAAGGTCAAGAAAAAGAATCCTACTACCACCATGATAACGAGCGTAAGCAGGAGATAGCTCAGAATCAACCGTACCCTGATAGAGTGCATAGTATAATACTTTAATTTATATTGCGTCGCGCCAGAGCATATCGCGCTGCGGCGGCACTATATTTTTGAAACGGAAATGTCTTTCATCCTTACGCCGGTCGATAAAATCCTTCCCCAGCAACCGCAGTTCCTTAATCGGTGGAAACAATCGATACGTAACGCCGAGATACGCTTTTCCGTCTTCTCCTTGGCCAAGCTTCACCTGTATGTCTTTCTCCGTCCTGTTGCGGATCACGCGGATCGTGACTGTATCCCCGTTCTTGAATCCGCTTATAATATCTTTCAACTCTTTTCCGTCTGCGCTTTCCTCTCCAACTTTTTTATCGTTGACTGAGAGAATGACATCTCCTTCCATTATTCCCGCAGCATCTGCAGGGCTCCCCTTTTTCACATCCACGACGACAACACCTTTCGTAGTGATGATGGCCTGTCCCTTCAACATCGGTTCCGGAAAATCTCCGGGAAGGGAGCGCACAACATCCTGCAGCGCGAATCTGAGACCGAGCACCGGTTTAAAAAGCCGATCCTCAAGCGTCAGTTTAACGTCTTTAATCGTATCTCCGTGGCGGATAACGAGCGTGATTTTTTCTCCGGCCCTGCGGTTTTCGAGACTGTCGTATACATCGCGGATCGTATTCGTTTCCTTCCCTTCTATTTTCAAGAGAATGTCCCCTCTGACCAATCCCGCCCGTTCAGCAGGGCTATCTTTCAACACATTCGAGATGAGAAGTCCTACATTTTCTTTTGCAGATTGTGCAAATGCCGGAATACCGTACAGCAACACGAAACAAAGGCCAATACACATACTCGTGACTGTTCTTTTCATACTAATCACTCCTCGATCAAAGAATTCATTTGCACACAATACCACAGCCGTGTTAAGCGGTGTTTTCTCCTCGCTTAAGAATTCTTAATATTCGAAAACTTATATCCGATCCCTCTCACGGTCTGAAACCACACAGGCTGCGAGGGATCGTCCTCGATTTTTTCCCGTATATGGCGCATATGAACATCGATGCTCCGTTCCAAACCGAAATGCTCTTCGAGTCCCCATATGTGCTCTATCAATTCGTCCCGAGAAAAGGGAATTTCTGGTCTTTCGACAAGAGTTTTGAGAAGCCTGAACTCTATATTCGTCAACTGTACCTCGTTTCCGGCCTTGAATACTTTGAGCCGTTTGAAATCGACCAGCACATCGCCGAAGCGGACATCCTGTGTTTCTTTTTGCCCTTGCACCGAAACGGCGTTGAGCTGCACTCTTCTAAGCAGTGCCCGGACTCGCGCCACCAGTTCCCTGAAACTGAACGGCTTGACCACATAATCGTCCGCCCCGAGCTCGAGGCCCAAAACCTTATCGGCTTCTTCGTCCCGCGCTGTAAGCATGAGAATCGGAAACATATGTCCTTCAGCCCTCAGGTTGCGGCAGATATCGAAACCGTTCATATCGGGGAGTCGGATATCGAGGATGAGGAGGTCCGGTGGTTTTTGTTTGATCTCATCGAGTCCTTGCTTGCCGTTCGCAGCCCACAGAACAGCATAGCCTTCGCCTTTGAGCCCGTATACGAGCCCTTTTGCAATAGCGGGTTCGTCCTCTATGAGAAGCAATGTTTCCTGCACGAACATACTATACAATAAGTGCAAGGGAAAAAACCATAGGAGAACCTCCAACCATTCTACCATGGCGCGCATGAACGTTGAAGGATAGCGGAAAACCCTCCATCAACGACATCGACCGGACTATCGGCACTTTCTGTGCATAGGGAACCTTCGATGCCTTCGGCATCCCTGAACCTGCGATCACCTCCGACCTTCGACCACCGCCCGACACTTGTACCTACGGTATAACCGGCAGTCACCTGCGGCCTGCGGTACATCCATGTACATCGGATGATTCCTATCCGCTAGAGTGAAATGTGCCGATTTTCCGCTATACATGATCACCACTCAGGGATGCGCTTCATCAATAATTAATCGATATGTAAAGAGTGACCATTTTTCATGCAAAAAAATTCCAGGAAGGCCTCCATAAGCTTGACTTTACACAGGACAATTCGGTACTTTGGTATAAACTGAAGAGTGGAGTGCATAATGGCCGAAAAAACCCTGCCTTTTTCAAAAAAGCAGATAGAAGATATCGCACGTAGCTACCCTACCCCCTTCCATGTGTACGATGAAGAGGCTATCCGAAAGAGTGCGCGGTCTTTCTATAAGGCTTTCGCATGGACGCCTGGCGGCTTCGAGAATTATTTCGCAGTAAAAGCGCTTCCCAATCCCTATATCCTGAAAATTCTGAAAGAAGAAGGAATGGGTGCCGACTGCTCTTCCCTTCCGGAGCTGCTGCTCGCAGAGAAAACAG
>CAZWAS010000044.1:10245-16205 GCA_964631915.1 uncultured Spirochaetales bacterium
GCATATCATGTTCACTTCGAACGATACTCCTGCACAGGAATACGTAAAAGCTCGGGAACTCGGTGCAGTCATAAATCTCGACGATCTAAGCCATATTGAATTTCTCGAGTCATGCGCAGGAATTCCGGATCTACTCTGTTTCCGATACAATCCTGGCCCCCTCAAAGAGGGCAACGTGATAATCGGCAAACCTCAGGAAGCAAAATACGGATTCACGAGAGAACAACTCTTCGAGGGGTATCGGATCGCAAAAGCCAAGGGGGTTAAACGGTTCGGCCTTCACACCATGGTCGCATCGAACGAACTGAACGCCGACTATTTCATAGAAACAGCGCGTATCCTCTTCGAGCTCGTCGCAGAAATTTCCCGAACTTTGTCCATACGGTTCGAATTCGTAAACCTAGGCGGCGGTATCGGCATACCGTACAAACCGGAGCAGAAAGCGGTTGACCTGGAATACGTCTCCGAAGGCATTAGAAAAGAATACGAACGGACAATCAAAACCGCTGGACTCCATCCGCTTCGCATTGTCATGGAATGCGGCCGCATGGTGACCGGCCCTCACGGATACCTCGTGTCCAGGGTTCTTCACATCAAAAAGACGTACAAGACATTCATAGGCCTCGATGCGTGCATGGCGAACCTCATGCGTCCTGCGCTGTACGGCGCTTACCATCATGTGACCGTCATGGGGAAAGAGCGCGCTCCGCTCACGATCACTGCGGATCTGACAGGTTCTTTATGCGAAAACAACGACAAATTCGCCATAGATCGTAAACTCCCAGACATAGAGATAGGCGATATCGTGGTGATCCACGATACCGGTGCTCACGGGTATGCTATGGGATTCAATTATAATGGAAAACTCAGATCGGCTGAATTATTATTGAAGAGAAACGGCGGTTTCGAGCTTATTCGACGGGCCGAAACTCCTGAAGATTACTTCGCTACCCTGGATTTTTCCAGGCTTTAAGTAAAGGAGATACACATGGCTGATGTTACAAAACTGTCCGAACAAGAAAAGATTTTTCTAGCAGGATGCATAAAAAGCATGATATTGGCAGACGGAACCATAGACGATGCAGAGCTCGACGATCTGGACAAGATCATGACCTCGTTAAAATTTTCAGATTTCGATGAATCGCTGGAGAAATTTGAAGAATCCGTTCAAGATGAGGAAGGTTTTTTCAAACTAGCGGAGCAGATAACAAATTCGGCATCTAAAGACATGATACTAGGAGTATTGGACGAATTATCCCTTCAGACCGGCGTTGCAGGCGAGAACAAAACCAGGCTTTTGAAGCGGATAAAGGAAATCTGGAAGATATAAACGACAAATTCATGCTGCAGTGGAAACACAGAATCTTGAAAGCATAGCCTGAAATGTTTCACAGAGCTTATGCTCGATTTCGGCCTGATCGAAACAGCGCAGAATATCCTCTCTGAACGATCTGTCTCGAATCATGCGGACCAGGCTGGAAAGAGCAGCAAGATATTCGTTTTGCTTTTCAGGAGGATTTGCCACAATAAAAAGGAGATTGACCGGCCGCCCATCCACAGAATTGAACGGTATCCCTTTGCGAGAAATGCCTAATGCTATGTAAAGCGAATTAATACCGTCAATTTTCCCGTGTGCTATGGCAACGCCATGCCCTATGCCGGTCGAGCGTTCCTTTTCCCGTTCGAGCACTGCAGTTTCGAGAACGCTCCTGTCGGGCAAACAGCCGAATACCGGCGCCTTACGGATTAGTTCCCGCAACGCGGAATATTTTTCCGTTTCCTCGAGTTCGAGCAGCACAGTTCCGCACATGAAACACTTCAGCTCTTCTATCATATACTCACACTCTATTCTAGTATCGCCACATTAATGGCTTTCTATTATAAGAACCTTCTCTATATGTTACTAATATACTCAAATATAACCAAAATATTCAACTGCTCTATTTTAGGGGCGGTACAATCTGAACGCCTTATATTCGGCCTATCCTGCCGATCGGCCGACCCCTGCGCAAGATAGTACTTGAACCTCGGCACCAAAGCATTTTTCCAGGCGTTCCGCGAATACACGAATACCCGTTTCTATAGGGGACGTCCCATGTCCGATGTTCCGTAATACCAAAAACGTCTCGCGTTTTCCTTGCACAGAGAAACAGTAAACGGAGAATCGGTGCTGCTGTCAAGATATCCGTTTCGAAATTCCGCGCTCTGCGGTACGGATATCCTTAAGGCCGCTTCCTGTCATGAGCAGAACGACGATAGTATCAGGGGGTAAGGTGTCCTTGACACTGAGAAAGCCTGCATATGCAGCTGCAGAAGACGGCTCGGCGAAAAGCCCTGCCAGTGCCGCAAGCTCGTGTTGGGCTTTAAGAATTTCCTCGTCGGCAACGCTTATGCATCGTCCACCGAAGCGGTTAAGGAGAGACAGCGCGTAATACCCCGCTTTCGGAACATCCACCGACAAGGAGTCTGCAATAGTAGTGGAAGGAAGAACAGAAAACGTCCCCTCTTTCCATGCCCTATAGATCGCATTGCTCCCGTCAGCCTGAACAGCGTATAGCACCGGCATCCGCTCGATGCAGCCGGACATCATGAGATCCCTGAACCCCTTATACATGCCTGAAAGTATCACACCGTCGCCCGCGGGAACGAACAACACATCCGGTACGCATTCGAGCTGGCGGACTATCTCGAACGCTGCGGTTTTCTTCCCTTCAATAGTAAGAGGATTATATGCTGTATTTCTGCTCATGCCACCATGCCATCGAAGGAAATCCATGGATGCGTCATATGCGGCATCGTAATTTCCTTCGACCAAGGTCACATCCGCACCGAATTGAAGCGCCTGAACCATTTTTGCCCGCGGAATAGCAGCCGGTACGAATAGTTTCACCGACAGGCAGGCCGCTGCTCCGATGCATGCCATTGAGGAGGCTGCATTGCCTGTCGAAGCTACCACAATATTCTTGACATGATATTTCAGTGCACATGCGGAAACGAGAAACGAGGCTCGATCTTTGAGAGAACCCGAAGGATTGAGCGTATCATCTTTGAGAAAAAGATTTTTGAATCCTGTTTTTTCTCTCAGCCGCTTCGGTTTCCAGAGAGGAGTGGAGCCGACAGGTATAGGAGGAAAAAAACAGGATTCGATAGGCAGAAGATCGCTGCAGTCCTTACGAATTTTCCCTTCGTACACTGTTTCGAGTATGCCGCGAATGGGTTCTCCTTTTTTCTGCCCCGCCGAGCAGGCGGGGCAGACCATAAGCTCAGGGGAAAATTCGTATGTCGTGCCGCACTGGGTACAGATATAGTGCTGCCTCATATTCATACCACAGTACTAGAACCGGACAGAGGATTCAATACCGTTCTTTGCTGTATCAAAAAGGAACAGCAGCGCCTCGGAAAGGCGATGGAATTTGTTTCAAGATGACACACAACGTCACTCGAACGCAGCGGTGCATCGACACATATAAAAATCACCTTGGGGTCGAACTCAATTTGGCAATTATGCAAAAATGCATTTAACTCATTATAAAACAATGAGTTAGACTCAATAAACACATGTCGGTTCCTTTTGCGCCGATGGTTCGATTCTTCGCCCGAAAATTGGCACGGTTTATGCTTATGAAATTTATGAAACTATAGAATAATCATTTAGAGGAGGTGTGGTATGAACTTGATACGATGGAGAAAACCGGAAAGCGACATGTTCGATCCCATGTCAGAGTTCGACAGGCTTCAGGAAGAAATCAACAAGCTGTTCAATTTCGACCGCATCGGAGACAGCAGTGGACTGTTCGACAGGCGTACATCTCCAGCCTTGGATCTCGTCGAGAATGCGGATGATTTCGTAATCACCTGCGATCTGCCGGGCATAGATCCCAAAGATCTGGAGGTTTCCATTGCGAACAACGTGCTCACAGTGAAGGGAGAAAAGAAAGAAGAAAAAGAGAGCAAGGATGCAAAAGTATACCGTAAGGAATCATGGGCTGGAACTTTCCAGAGAACAGTATCTCTTCCGCACACCGTTGACCCTAACAAGATCAATGCAGAACTGAAGAATGGCGTTCTGAAGGTCACCCTGGGGAAAAAGGAAGAGGTAAAACCGAAACAGATTGCAGTGACCGTAAAATAAGAGGAGGTGGCTCATGGCGGAGAAAGAACAGGAAAAAAGAGTATATGTAAGACCGGTGGCGAATATCTGGGAAGAAAACGGAAAAGTGATCCTGAAACTTGAAATGCCCGGCGTACAGAAAGAATCTCTGGATATCAAAGTCGACAACGAGGAACTGAAAATCCATGGTGCAAGACCGAATGAAGCAGCAAAAGGGTCGTATATCATTCGCGAGAGAAAGAAAGCGGATTTCTTTCAGTCGTTCACCCTCGATGAAACGATAGACAAGGAAAGGATAGACGCATTCCTTGAAAAAGGGATACTCACGCTGACCCTGCACATGAAAGAGTCCGTCAAACCCAAAAAAATCGAAGTGAAAGCAGGATGAAACAGTCCCTCTGAACCCCGTCGCAACGGCAAGACGGGGTTTTTCTTTTCGCCATCCCCTGTAATTCCCCTAATACAAAGCCTTCATTAATACGATATTTTAACAAAGTGTCAAAAATCAATGTCGGGGAATGAACTATGAGAATAACACGAGTCGGTTTTTTAATGCTCCTTGCTGTTTCGTTGATCCTCAGCTCCTGCGCGTCGAATCCGGTTCCGCAAAAAACAACAGAACCGGCAGCGAAGAAGGAACAAACGGAACAGCCGGCCCCGAAACAGGAACAAAAAATAACGTTGAACACTCTGGTCCAGGATAAAAATGTGGATCAGATAAAGAACTTGCTCGGGAAAAGCGCACAAATAGAAGAAAAAGATGCAGCCGGCAATACACCGCTCCACATAGCCAGCGCAAACGGATCAAAGGATATTGTGGATATTCTCATTTCCGCTGGGGCGATGGTAAATGCAACGAATGCGAACAATGAGACGCCACTGCACCTCGCTTTGTCTAAGGGTAACAAGGAAATAGCGAAAATGCTTGCGATCCACGGCGCCAATTTTTCCATAGCGGATGCACAAGGCAAAACAGCTCTGGATTTGGCTTTCGAAAAAGGCGCTGACTACGTTTCCGCCATTCTCACGAACGAAAATGTAAATACAAAGGACAGCAAAGGGGAAACTGCGCTCCACAAAGCGGTGAAGCTCGGCAAGAACGACATCGTCGTTCTGTGTTTGAACACAGGAGCAGAGCCCGATGTACGGAATGGCGAAGGGAATACTCCCTTGGCTCTCGCATTTCGAGAGCAGAAAAGCCTCGTCCATGCTCAGATTGCGGACCTTCTCATATCCAATCATGCGCGAAACACCGATCCGGATTTTGAGTACGCGGTACGGGCGCAAGAAAGTGCAGATATCAACACGAGATTCGAGAACGGGAATACCCCCCTCCACGAAGCCGCCATACGGGGGCATCTCGGTTTTGTACGGTTTTATGTGGGAAAAGGCGCTTCTCCCCAACGGCAGAACGAATCAGGGAGTACTCCGCTCCATGAGGCTGTGCGGAACGGCAGGACCGATGTCGTCGATTTTCTCCTGTCCAACGGTGCGAACATAGACGCACGAGATAGTTTCGGCAATACTCCACTGCATGTCTCGATGCCTTCGGATACGGGTGAACAAATAGCCCGCCTGCTTATCGAGCGCGGTGCGGACGTGAATGCAAAAGACAATTTCGGAAACACTCCGCTGCATGTGGCCATTTCGCTCAAATTTTCGAAGGATATAGCAGGCATGATCATAGCCAAGGGAAGCGATATCAACGAGAGGAACAAGGAAGGCAATACGCCCCTTCATCTGGCAATAAAAAAAGAACATAAGGACATAGGAGAGCTGCTTCTGTCCAATCAGGCAGATCTTTACGCAGAGAACAACCAAGGGGAAACCCCTTTGACGCTTGCACTCG
>CAZWAS010000044.1:16215-17463 GCA_964631915.1 uncultured Spirochaetales bacterium
CAAAAGGTATGGAAAACCTCGATTGGACAGTCAATACGCTCAACGTCAATTCCCGGGATAATAGAGGCAATACGCCGCTTCATATCGCGCTTCTGTCGAAACCCAACGTTACTGTTGTTGATATGCTCATCGGCAAAGGCGCACGCGTGAACGCGAGAAACCTATTGGGAGAAACACCGCTGCACGAGGCGATGCGGAGCGGGTATAAAGATGTAGCCATGCTCCTTTTGGCAAAAGGCGCCGATATTTTTGCGAGCAATACAAAAGGAGTCATCCCGCTGTACATAGCTTTCCAGAAGGATAAGGATTCCGTAGGATGGTTCATAACAAGGAACAATGTGAACTCAACGGATACGCTCGGCAACACGCCGCTCCACTATGCCGTATACTGGCGCCTTCCGGATTTTATCCAGGCGCTCATTTCCAGCGGAGCGAATATTCAGACCAGAAACACGAACGGCCAGACCGTTCTCCACGAAGCGATTAAAAACAACTATCCGGATGTAGCAGCCATGCTCATTGCCAGAGGAGCGGATATTTCAGCCAAAGACAATGCAGGTAATACTCCCATGCATTATGTGGTGAACTGGGATGCTCCCGAAACGTTGGACATACTTTTGGCGAACAATGCACCTTTGAACGCAAAAAACTTGAAAGGACGGACTCCGCTCCATGAGGCGGTGAGGCAGGGGAAAATCCAAGCCCTCAATCTTTTCATGGAAAAAGGCGCCGATGTTTCGGCGCGTGACAACAACGGACTTACTCCGCTGCACGAAGCAATCAAAAACGGCGATTTCGAAATGACCAAAATTCTCGCAGAAAACAAAGCGAATATCTTCGAACGGGATAACGCCGGCAATACACCGCTCCATGAGGCGGTCAAAAACAACGATAAGGACATAGCGCAATTCCTTCTATCGCGGGGTGCCGACATATATGCAAAGAACAAGGATGGAGAAACTCCGCTCCTACTCGCACTGAAGCAGGAAAAAGAGGTTGCGGAATGGTTTTTCTCGGAGACTAATGTGAACACCATGGATAATCTCGGCAATACACCCCTGCATATCGCATTGGTCTCCAAATCATCAATAGATGTACTTCAATTCCTCCTTTCGAAGGGTGCATCCGTGAATGCGGTGAATATGAAAGGAGAAACTCCACTCCATGAAGCGGTCAGGAATTCCTATCAGGAGGCAGGCAAATTCCTCATTGCAAACGGTGCAGATATGATAAACGATATTAGTGGGC
>CAZWAS010000044.1:17473-30447 GCA_964631915.1 uncultured Spirochaetales bacterium
GTAAAAAACAAGGACGGAGAAACTCCGCTCGTACTCGCCTTGAAAAGCGGAATCGAGACGGTTCAATGGTTTTTCACGAAGGACACCATTAACGCGGGCGATACGACAGGGAATACCGCCCTCCATCAGGCTGCGCTTCTCGGGCTTAAGGATGTGGTACGCCATCTCGTTCAAAACGGTGCAAAAGCGAATGTGCACAACCTGAACAACGAGACTCCTTTCAGCATCGCATTGAACAAAGGGTATAAAGACATCGCCGACATATTGAAGACTGTGCCGACTCAGGATTGATCGGATTCAACGACATATTCGTATGTATCATCGAGGTATACGGGAATCCCAAAAATCGTATATTTCGTTATGTAGTCGTTACCGGCATCTTTAAGTTCGCCGAGATTCGCATGGTAGCGCTGAAGCATATCGTAGTATGCTCTTGAAAGAATGACCCGTGAGGGCGTTTTCCCCTCTTGCAGGAGAGCGGCTTTCTGCCGGTAGATGTTCACAATAACCTCTTCGGGGCGGATATTCTGTTCCATAGGTCCTGAGCTTTCTAGTTTTCGAGTATGGTTATTTCCACTCGCCGATTCCTCTTCATGCCCTCTTCGGTCCTGTTATCCGCAACCGGTTCACGGGCACCCATGCCGCGAATAGTCATTCGATCCTCCGCGCGGATACCTTGGGAGAGAAAATACCGCGCAACGGCATCGGCGCGTTCTTCGGACAGTTTCTGTCTCCCTTCCTCGGTTCCCGCAAGGGCGGTATGTCCTGAGATCAGTATATCCCTATCGGGATATGATTTGAGAATCGCCCCGATTTTGTCGAGTTTTTCCCTTTCCGACGGAAGCAGCACAGCGGAATCCGCGAGAAACTGAATGTTCTCTAGAACAATAGTGACTCCCTTGTCCCCTGTTTTCACTCCTGCGTTCTCTATGCCTCGGGTTTCGATCTCTTTTCGTATGCTGTCAGCAACCCGTTCCTTGTCCATAACTTCCGAATCCACGATCCGTGCAGAACCTCTTCCTCTGAATCGTATGGAGTCTCCCGTATTGAAATAAAACATGAAATCGAACACTTCTTCGAAAAAAGCTGCTTCGCCCCGTTCATTATTCCAGAAATACTTCTGCTGCGAATACCCTTCGACACGAATCGGGAACATAGCAGCAGTCGGATATTTCCTGAAACGATCGTAATTCACGCGATACTGAATTGAAAAAAGATCCAAATTCCTACCTTCTTTTTCGGTTTTCCCTTCGTACTTGTACGTGGCTTGTGTCGGAATCCGAAACGGTTCATTGATTCCCAACTCCCTGAAATCCTGAACTTCTTCCGCCGGAGCCTGCCATACGTATCCTGCGCTGATATCCCGGTCCGGGAATGTGGGAACATTTCTAACTACAGGCATATAATACGAAGGCTGTATCGAATATATGCCCTGTGCGGATCTCCATAACCGGCTCGGATACTCCTGATCCTGTTGATAGGCCTGTTCCGAACCGTACGCTCGTGTCGAAATCTGAAATGTGCTGTTGAGCAACCCTGATCCGTCTTCCTTCACTTCGTCGATCCTTACGCTTATTTTATACAGAAGATCCGCCTTATGGCTGAATCTATTGTTGATATATACTTCCTGGTTTACCTGCGAGAGTATCCTGTATTGATCGCCTTCACTATGCCGGAATCTGAAAATTTCTCCGTATGCAGGACGAACTGACCCTGTCAATATCAGGCATAAAAACAAGATCGCTTGTTTCATATATCACCTTCTGAGAGCCTGGGGATGAGAATCATTCTCGCTTCTCGGATAATCGGACTGTCGGTACCTCTGCACGCATATACCTTCGGTACCTGCGGCCTACGGTACCTACTGTGCACCTACGGTACCTATGGCCTTCGGCACCTACTGTGCACCTACGGTACCTATGGCCTTCGGCACCTACTGTGCCTTCGGCATTTCCTTGACAAACATACCCCGCGCTTATTATGTTTCTATAAGAATAGCGCATTACACAGGAAAAAACATTGTGGAAAGACACTAGTGGAGCCGGCCAGTCAACAAGAATCGAGAGTATTCTGGACAAAGCAGGATATGCAAGCTACAGGTTGTATCAGAAAAACCTCCTCCGTGCCCTATCCAATGAAAAAGATGTATTGATCGAATGCATAGAAACAGAGGATATAACATTCAGTCTACTACTCCCCGTATACGCGAAAATCAGGGAATCGGATACCTCGTTGAAGGCCCTGATCATCACCAATTCTCATGAGGTGCTGAAATACCTCGAGGAAGCGTATGCGAAGTTATCCTCCGGGAGAGGGTCTGCGTTTCTTGCTGTACTGGATCCGAATGAAGTATCAAGAAACGATCTGAAGCTCCTCGCAAAGAAACCGAGGATCATTGCCGGTACTGCGGAACGAATAATCGATCATATCCGCAGAGGCAATACCGACCTATCGGAAGCGAATATAGTCTCTCTCCACGAACCGAAAATCGAAGATCGTCCGGGATTTATCAAGGATATTTCCTATATTTTTTCAAAACTCCCCAAACGACCGCGGCTCATCCTCGTTACCGAATCCATCGGAACCATGGCAGAGGAACTCCAAAAGCTTGCGCGCAGACCCCAGATATTTTCGAAAGTGCAGTGGCTCAAAGAACGGGCGGAACACTATTATGCCGATACCCCGAAAGGTAAGACTGTTTCCGATACCATAGCGGATATCGTAGAGTCAGAGCGCTTGCATCATGTTCTCATCGTATGCGAAACCCCCGATGAAGCTGCTGCAGTCCATGAATTGTGTTCAAAAAAGGGTTTAAAAACGCTTCTCGCCGTTGATCCGGATCGGCGAAAAATTTCCGAATTCGACAAAGAGCTCTTCAAAAACGGAACAATAAAGATCATAATTAGATGCAGATCGTATAACTGGAGGGATACGATACCTGGAATCCAGAATATTGTTATATCCGGAGGCCAGAAACTCGAACTGGAGTATTGTAACGATCTGGATTTTTTCGATACTACTGCAGATCCTCTGAAAGTTTTTATCTGTATCAAACCGGGGGATAACGCAAAAGTGAAGACATTACAGGAGATGACGAACGTGGAACTGAAAAAGGTTGAACCGCAGACAAAGGATAGTTTGGAAAACACAATAAAGGAAATAGTAACAAAAATCCGCGAAGAGGCGAATCCCGAAGAATTGGAACAATACCGGAAGATATTCAAAAAACATGTACCCATATTCCTCCGTTCGTATTTTGCTGCCTATCTGCTGAAACAAACCCAGGTACCGAAAGGGGGAACCAAAGGGGGAAACTACATCAGCCTGTTCGTCGGTATAGGTAAAAACAGAAAAGTCTATCCCAGAGATATCGCACGGTTATTTACCGGAACAGGAAACATAAAACCTGAAGACATCGGCGAAATAAAGATACTCGACAACTATTCCTTCGTCGACATAGCGGAATCCCAGGCTCAGAAAGCGATCGACCTCGTAAACGGGACTTCCCTGCGCGGGAGAAAGATCGCAGTAAATTTTGCTCGGAAAAAAGAATCCTCACCGGAGAATAAGCCGTAAGAGGATAAAAACAAGCGGAATATTCACAAGCAGCGCTACGATGAATGCAACACCGGCTGCTCTCTCATACCATTTCGCTTTTTCGCCGCAGAGGGAAGATAGTTTTTCGGGGTTTTCAGGGAATATGAGATATTCCGCCATGGGATCCTCGCAAGGCCCGAACCACTGACTGTCGCCTTTGATATACGGTTTCCCCGCCACATAGTAATTTTCTCTTCTCTGATCCTTGAGTTTTATGAGGCTTGTGGTTCTTATCTTTACACCCTCATGAAGGCTATATGCCTTGCCATCCTGTATCAAATGGGTAAGCGCATACGTCTCTCCGTCAGGAAGGACAGCTCTCAAATCGGTTTCTCGAGCTATCATTTCTTTCGAAAAGTAACGTAGGGGAAGTTTCAGAAGATCCCGTTCCGCACGCAGAAACCTGCCTTTTTTCCATAAAGCCCGATAGAGAAAGAAAAATCCCAATCCGGGCGGAAATAAAGGGACAAGGGGAAACATGCTAAGCGTAAGCGACATCAGTGTCTGCACGTAATAATAGGGCGATCTTAAGAGCATGTACGAAACTATAAACAGAGAAAGAGAACCCAGAGCAAGGGAAGGCGCCGTATATCTGTTCCAATATTCGTTTCGCTGTCTCCCTCCCCATATCGCCCGTCTCAGCATCGTCTCTCTGGAGCCGTCGTATATGACGACAAACACCGAGTCTGTTTCCGTAGAACGGAACACAGGATGGCCTTTTTCGTTAAAAAGGGGACCGAAAATAAACATCCTGGTGCCTTCCGGCAATGAGAAGACTTTCTCCCAATACAGCATGCTCGGCGTTTCGTCTGGGAGTGTCTCCTCGTTCTGTTCGAGCCTGCTTTCCCCTTCGAAAAACGAATACGACGGAAGCAGAAAAATCGATACATTCTTCATTACCACCGAAAGCGATATATTTCCGTCTTTTACCCAAAGGGCATCCTCTCCCTGAATGGCTTCGAGTTTGCCGAAAAATCGAAAGGAACCGAGGCATTCCCTATCCATTTTCCGCAAATGGGCATACGAAACAATGGGGAGAGTAGTGGATTCAGTCATCCTGGTACGGAAACGCCTCCATTTCTTCCTAACGCTGAAAGCGCCGATACCTGGTATAAGCACATAGAAGACGAACGCTATACAAAGGCTTGCCAGTACTTCCATTTACCTTGTATAAAACCGTTAAATCTTTTACTGTAGTCTATCATGGTAGAAAGAATTATTGTAGGGCTTCTTCAAACAAATGCATACCTCCTGTCAGTTGGGAAAAAAGGATGCATTATCATCGACCCGGGGGCCGATCATCAACACATTCTAGGCAGAATACAGCAGATGAGTCTCACACCTTTGGGCATAGTGTTGACCCACGGACACCTCGATCACGTAGCTGCTGTAGGCCCTATCGTAAAGCATTTTTCTCAACAGGGGCTTGAATTGAAAGTCGCAATCCATGAACAGGACAGGCTTTACCTCGGAGAAAAGGCAAAAGAAACGCATTGGGAAAGCTTCCGGTCGTTCGGTCCGGATGCCGATTCCCTGTTCGAGACACTTTTCGTTGCAGTCCCGGAACCTTCTATCATTCTGCACGATAACGATTCGTTATTCGACACCGCAATCAAGGTGATTCATACACCGGGACATACGGAAGGGAGCATTTCTTTGTATATAGAGGCCGACAATATGCTTTTTTCGGGGGATACCCTGTTTCTCGAAGGAGTGGGCAGAACGGACCTCGCAGGTGGAGACGCCCAAAAACTGAAAAAAAGTATAAAAACGAAGCTTTTCGGTCTGCCAGAGCATACGAGAGTTTTCCCGGGTCACGGACCACATACTACCATCGAGCGGGAGAAAAAACACAATCCATTCGTATGAACTTTAGACGAGCAGATTAAGTATGATTCCTGTCTCAGGAGCAAACCCTCTGCCGTAAGACACTGCCTGTGTCGTAACGGCCCTGTGCAGCTCTTTTTTGTACTGCTCTATGAGAGCATCCACAGCCTCAGGTTTAATCCTCGTTATATCAGTTTCCCGGACTTTATCATCCTTGAGTTTAACGAGCCTATCTATCAGATTATCGAGAATTTTCAGCTTAAACACGGAAATGCCGTCGCCGTCGCGCAGTGAAGGAACGCCGAACACATGTTTGAAGCTGGTGTACATACCGCTCTGCAGAGGCACGGATATTTTGCTGCCTCCGGTCGATGCGCGCAGGAGGTTCGAGATCGGAATAGTATGTGAAGCTGAAATGGGCTGTATCACCCCTATGCTCCTCTTCTTTCCTAGTATCGGAAAAAGCGGAGCAGGGATTAGCTGTTACTGCAATTATCTGTTTCTGCGCTCTTCCGTGGATTTACAGTTTATACACATGAGTGCATAGGGTATCGCTTCGAGCCGTTCTTTAGGAATCTTTTTGTTGCATTTCATGCATAGACCGTAACGTCCATTTTCAATTCTGGAAAGAGCCGAGTCTATGAGTCTGAGTCTTTTTATTTCCTGTACGCCTAGAGCTTCAAGAGTTTTCCTGTCGATATCATCCGCTGCTATGTCGACGAGGTCTTTGGGGTCCATATCTTCGACAATAGCTCTGAAGTCTTCGTTTTCATTGATGAGATTCTGCACTATTTCTTTTTTCAATGTGAGAAGCGCTTCCTTCATCCGGTTCAAAAACTCTTTTTCCATGGATTGCTCCTTCCGCATGGATTCCTACAGAGTGCACAATGTGTACTAAAAGCCGGAAAATGTCAACAGGTTGACAAAGGCTTTCCATATCCCGTACAATTTCGATGTTCACCAGGAGGAATTGTGGCAAAAGAAGAGGCGATAGAAGTAGACGGCGTTGTGAAAGAATCTCTCCCGAATACAATGTTCCGTGTCGAGTTGAAGAACGGACATGTCATATTGGCCCACCTTTCAGGAAAAATGCGCAAACACTATATCCGCATCGTTCCGGGCGATATGGTCAAAGTTGCCTTATCCCCGTACGACCTCACCAGAGGGAGAATTATATTCAGGGAGCGGTAAGCTCTTTCAGCACTACCCACATGGCGCCGCTTCCACCCATTCTCCGCTCCGCAGTACCATGGGCTTCGGCAAGCGGGTGCCTTTTTATAAAATCCGTTATTTCTTTCTTGAGAATCCCTTGTCTTTGCGAGTGGTTTCCTTTTCCATGGATGATCATCACCTTGCGAAGGCCGCGCAACCTGCACATGCTGAGAAAAGCGTCTGTGCTTTCAAGCGCTTCCGAAACAATGAGTCCATGCAGATCGAGTATCGCTTGAGGTTTCAGTGCAAAGAGGGCTTTTCTTCGAAGGCTCTCCTCGTTCTTCTTCGGCTCTTCGCACTTCTGCTTTCGGTCCGTCTCTCCGGGTGGATAGCGGTCGAGCCATGATTTCATGGGTTGTACGTCATGAGGTTCTTTCATTATGCAGCACCTTATCTTTTCTCACCCAGCCTTCCATACCGAACCCTGTTTCAACGAGAAAATAATCGTGAGAAACGCTCTTGATTTTCATACAGGTACCTTCCTGCAGGGTCAGCCAGGTGCCTGCGGAATCGCTGGGAATCTTCTTCATCTCTATACCTTCGCTCGCAGCTATTGCCGTCTTCATGGTGCACGCATGAACCGAATTTACGAAACCAATCAGGCAACCGAACGTCAACAGCCCCGCAAATCCGAGGATTATTGCGTACACTCCCCGTTTCTTGACGAACACCACCACGAGGAAGACGCAAGAAATGTTGGCAAATACGAGAAAGGCACTGTAAAAAATATCCGGATTGATCCAGCAACCCGGTTCCACCTGTTTATCCAGTCCTAGATTCTGCTCCATCCATAGAAGGGTGTCTCGAAACTCTTTTTCTAGGGGCTTCTCTCTGATGGCTTGCCGTATGTAGTAAATCGCTTCTCCATACTTGTGAAGTCTGAAGTTCGTCACTGCGATATTATAATGAAGAAAAGGATTCCCTTTGCTTATCTCGTTTATACTGGTGAAACCCTTCAAAGCTTCGGAGAACTTTCCTTCCAAATAGGACTGTTCGGCTTTTTTCAACACTTCGATATCTGCTGAGCCCAGAGTGTATGCAGTACAGAAAAGCAATACGAGTGTTGCAATATGCGCTTCGAACCGTACTTTCCGGAACACGAGGAATACCACGACCATGATGATACCCGGCAAAAGCCAGAGCAGGTTCCACTGGTTTTTGTGCAAGGAAAATCCTGTATAATCCGCAATCTCCCGCGGAGAACGCAGGGCATACGGGATGTCCTGAGAATTTTTCATGGAGGAAGCAGCTTCGGCGGGCACTGCTATGGAAAATATCACCCGTCTTTCTGTCCGTACCCGGTCCCGCTGCACATCGAGCCAAGGAAAGGCAGGGACCTGCACTTGGACACCGCTCGCCGCATTGGGAATATATCTGTATATGAGTTCTCTCGCTCCACGGAACCCTTTCGAAAAAGGTTTAAGGCTTTTTATTTCTTCTTTACCGATGAGCATAAGGTTTCTGACAATAGGCTCCGGGAATTGGAGATAATTCATGTTTCCCCAACCTTCTATCCGCACATGGAGTCGTACCTCTTCGCCTTTTCTGATTTCTTTTGCATCCACCCATGTTTTATAGGAAAAACTTCCCACTGCCCCTGTCGATTGTACGGCTTCGGGAAGGGGAATCACCTCGATCCGTGCCGGCGAAGCCGTTTTGGAAAGACCACCGACTTTCACTGTAGCAGCCGGGATTTCGATGGTCCCCGGTTTGGATGCAGTCAAAAGAAAAGCGGCTGCAGGCACAGTGTAAAAATACCCGTCTTCGGTCTCTTCTTTGCGTATGGTTCCGATCTCGTCAGTGCGTTCGAAAAATCCATCTGCAGGAGGAAAAAAGTTGATGTCTTCCGGCAGAAGAATCTCATTCAGGTTCATCATCTCGAGAATTATGGATGCGGTCTGGCCTGCATATATCCTTTGCTGAGGAGGATTCCATCTCAGTTCGTATAGATTTACGGATCTATTCTTCGAATCCTGAACAATGCTCACATTGATCGGTTTTGTCACTACACTGTTCACACCTGCCCGGATTATGAAGCTTCCGAGAGATATTCTCCCAATTTTTTCCGCTGTAAACGCATACGATATGCTCACCTTGCGGATCACGCTTCCGTCATCCTGTCGCATGACGGACGGTCGTATGAATGGCCCGTTTTCTAGTTTCACTTCCTCGGGAAAGTGCGGCTCTATAACATTCACTCCCGCAGCTTCCTCGTAATCTATAATCAATGACAGGGTGAATTTATCCCCCGGCTTGATGAGCTTCGGTGTTATTTCCGACCGCACCGCCATATCATCAGCCGAAACGCCGACGCATATATGCAGCAAAAACACGAGTCCTACCAGTTGTTTTGAGAATCTTCCGGATTTTCCCTTGAAGAAGCCCAATGGTCTCCCTCCTTGTTTCGAACATATTCGAGTATTCGCTGCAAATTATCCTGTATCGCTTGTTTCGAATCTTCTTGCGTTTTCACAGGAGCAACCGCTTCGCTTTTTCCTGCCTGGATTTTCTCGAGACTCATCTCAAGATTCACTTTTGCATCGATACTTGTATGATCCAATTCAAGCGCTTGTTTGAACTCTTCATAAGCACCTCTGTAGTTTCCGAGTTCGAAATACAAGGTTCCTCTATTAAAATGCACCAGAAAAAGCACTTGAGGATTCTGGGTCGTTTCCGCCATGCCCCACATTTCGAGGGCAGCTTCTCCTTCTCCGAGAGCACGATACACGTTTCCCAGATTGTATCTGATCCATTCCTGGTACCGTTCACTGGAAAGCGCAGAGAGGTAATTCACTATGGCTTCCTGATACTCCCCCCGTTGGTAAGCATAGTTTCCTTTGAGTACCGGCACGATGACATTCTTCGGGCTACAAGAAACCAAAAACAACGAAACAACAGCTATCAGAACATTTTTTTCCATCGAATAACCCGTATCAAAATATTCAATATGAGAAACACAAAAGCAAACAAAAGAAACAAACGATACCGCGGAATCTCCTCAAGTCTGAAACCTTCTTTGATACTGCGGGACGATTCCAACTTCAATGTCGAAGCGAGCATCAGCGGCAAATCGGGATCGTCCAGAGAAAACAACCGCCCTCTGCTTTCTTTCGCAATATTCGCGAGGAGCTGTTTGTTAACTCTTGTTATAACTGCAGTACCATCCTTGTCCTTCACGAGTTCGCCACTGTCGAGAGGTATCGTAGTGCCTTCCTGGGTCCCGGCTGCTACCACGTGGATGGGTATGCCTTTGCCGAACGCTTCCTGTACCGCCTTTTGCGGACTCCCGGACAGATTTTCTCCGTCAGAAAATAAGACGATGGATCTGAATCTCGTCCGACTGGACTGAGTGAAGGTATTAATGCCTTCCATTATTCCACTTTCCAGGTCTGTGCCAGGAGCGGAGACAACACCGGTTCCTAGATAATCAAGAAAGTTGCGAATTGCGGCGATATCTTCGGTCAAAGGAACGATCTGGATTCCTTTGCCCTTGAAAACCACTACGCCGAATCTACTCCCTTTTAACGTGTCAACCATACCGGATAGTATTTCGGCAGTCTTTCCCAAACGCGAGGGTTTCACGTCCCTGGCCAACATGCTTCGCGACACATCGATCACGAAAACGACATCCTGATTTTTCCTATCGTCCAGTACGGCCTGCTGCCCCCACGTGATATCGGCGAGAGAGAGAATGATAAAGACCAGAAAAAAAATGATGGTAAGCCCTCGAAAAAACCATTTGACGACATATACATTATAATATTCGTTGAATCTCCAGCTCCCGCCCATGACTCGCAGGGTATGCTTACCCCGTCTGTACCCAAAGAAAAGAACAGCGACTACAGGGAGAAGAAGCAGAAACAGATAAAACGCTTCAGGATACAGTATTTTCACAAAGCCTCCCATAAGGCCCATTTCCGTATAAAAAAATCGAGCAGAATGCAAATGCACCCCAGGAATATGACGAGTCGGTGTTTAGGGCTCTTGGTGACTTCAATGCGGGTTCGTTTCCCCATAGTTTCAATAGAATCTATCTTTTTAAACACGGTCTCCAGAGAACCGATGCTCGCAGCGTGGTAATACGTTCCCCCTGTTTCAGCTGCGATGTTCTTCAAAAGCTGCTCATCGAATTCGCTCTGGAATATGCCTCTATACATTTTCCCTGTCGAAGGATCGGTGTATTCAAGAGGAACCTCTCCTTTTGATCCTACGCCTATCGTATAAATCTTTATTCCCATCCGAGAAGCAATCTCCGCTGCAGTAATGGGAGGAATTTCCCCTGAATTATGCTCCCCATCCGTAAGGAGAATAATGATCTTATTCTCGGCACTGGAATCTTTCAGATGCAAACCCGCAACGGCGATACCCATCCCAATAGCCGTGCCGTCGCCTAAGCTCATGATCGAAAGTTCGTCCAGTCGGTTCAGAAGATATTTGTAATCGAGTGTAGGAGGTACTCGTAACGCAGCCTCTTTGCTGAAACTCACAAGACCTATAGGATCGTTTTCTCTGCTTGTGACAAACTTTTTGATGACCGCCCGTGCTGCTTCGAATCGGTTGATCGGAGGAAAATCGCGCGCTGACATGCTCGGAGATTCATCGATTACGATCATGATATCGATACCTCTGTTCAAAAATACACGTTCCCTCTTGCTCATAGCAGGTCCGGCAAGACCGATAATGAGAAAGCAGAAGCCGATCCAGAATAGAATTCCCGAAATGTATAAAAGTATTGTGAGACCTACCTGCGAAGAAGAAAAACCGTTTCCCTTCCACACATGAAAAGGAAACGCTATCTTCCCCCCTCTTTTTTTCCAGAAGTGTCTGAAATATACCCCGAGGGGAATAAGAAGAAGCAGCAGGAGATATCCTGGTTGATCAAACGTCAGCATGCTGCTCTCTCCCTTGTCGGTTTTTCCCTTCTATCAAAGAAACAGCTTCTTCGACTGTATTCAAGCACGAAGAAAGCTCGTTCAAGTCCGCCTCTTTTCCACCGAATTTGACGAGATCCCCCCGGATGAACACATCGGAAATAAGTTTTTCATACACCGGTGCGGCTGAAACATGTTTGAGAAGCGCGGCAATTTCAGTAGAAGTGGCTGAGACGAAATTTCCATTCAGCCTGGAAGACAGATACGAGCGCAAATCGTCGGATAGAATGATAAAAAACTCCCTTCCTCCCAATGTTGCGGCCTGTTGCCTGAGACGGTGCAGTGTCTTCACGAGTTTCTTATACGGCTGCTTCTCCTGTTGCAGCGCGAGGAAACGGCTGAATCGACGGTACACCAAGCGGATTCCGAGAATGAGAAAAACCGGGACAATGACGATTATGCCTACGATTATCCCTATGAGCAGTCTGGTCGAAGGTATCAAGACTTGGCCCATAGGAGGAGCAAACGATCTGGGTTTTTCATCAAAAATAGAATTTGCATGAACCTTTATGTCAGTAAGGACAATCCCGCCGAGCGTCAGGGGAGGTAGCGAAATGGTTCCCGGCTGATACGGGGAAAAAACCACTTTCACCTCCAGTTCCTCTCCCCTCTGAAGCACATCTATGTTTTTAAACAACACACTTCCTGTGCTCGGCAGCGCAGCTGGTGCAGTCACGCTGATCCCGCTTTGTACTTTCAGCCGTATTCTCATTTCCACGATATCCCCCACATAGAACCGTTTCGGAAGGAACATCGTCTGAGTTATTTTGTACGCATCCGCTGGAAAAACTTGAAGGCTGAAGAATAAACTTATCATCAGCAGAAGCAGGTACCGTTTCATTTGCTTCTTCTCCTCTCGAAAAACTGAAGAAGCACCTGTACAGGATCTTCATTGGTGAGTATCTCCAAGGTATCGACGCCTCTGCGCTCACAGCCCTTTTTCCAGTTCAACCGTTGAAGCTCCCAAAAATTTTCATAGTGTTTCCTGAACCGTCTGGACATTCCCAGGCCGTATATCGCCTTCCCTGTTTCAGGATCTTCAAGCTGTATGAAACCGATCCTCGGATACACTCTGTCGACAGGGTCATCGATCCGCACAGCTATGACGTCGTGTTTGCGGCCGAGAATGGACAATTCATTCCAGTACCCCGATGTTTTGAAATCCGACAGGATGATGCAGATTCCCCTCCTCTTCATAGCTTCGCTTGCCGCCCTGAGTGCAAGGCTCAAATTAGAACCCTTGCCTACGGCTTCATGCGAGAGCATATCCTGTACCAGCCGTAACGCATGTTTTTTCCCTTTACGCGGCGGTACCCAATGCTCAATCGTATCTGAGAAAAATACAGCACCCACCCTGTCGTTATTGCTCACTGCAGCAAAAGCAAGGAGCGCGAACAACATGCTGAC
>CAZWAS010000045.1:0-241 GCA_964631915.1 uncultured Spirochaetales bacterium
CATCCGAGTCCTCAATATCCAGGGCTTCCTCAGAGGTGGTATTGAAGCGGAAAAGTCACACCCCAATCCGGGCAGGCATCTGTGCATATACCTATCGCCATAGTAATACATGCTGGGGTTTGCGGCATTGCCATGCAGTGCCGTATGCGCTACAGTACTGGGGCAAGGAGTAGCCATGATTCATCAGTGTAGACTCACGGTACGCAGTTATGAATGCGACGAATACAGACACGTGAACAAT
>CAZWAS010000045.1:251-15221 GCA_964631915.1 uncultured Spirochaetales bacterium
CTGAATTACCTGGAGTACGCCCGCATGGAATTCATCCGTGCGGCGGGGCTGAACTATGAGAAGTTTCGTTCCTTGGGGTTCGGTATTATCGTTTCGAAGGTGTGCATTTCCTACAAGCTACCGGCAGTTCTGGGGGACGAGCTCGTCATTTTCTCGAAATCTGTAAAAAAGCGGCTCTCGCACGGAGTATTCCATCAGGCAATCATGCGGGGGAACGACCTTATAGCGGAAGCGGAAGTGACCTGGGTGTGCGTGGGAAGCGATGGCAAACCCACGCGCCTGCCTCCGGAGTTCGACTGCCCGGCCCTCACTCCCCACGAAGAGAATCTTCGCGTGTGCTGATTTTCGGTCCTCGATATTTTTTCTCCCATAGAGGCTCATCAGTAAACCGAAGCAGCAGTGGTGGTGCTGTAGCTTTTTGCCCTATCCATGTCATGTTATGACTATTTATTGGAACAGTTGATATATTTTTCATGAAAAGGTAGCAATAATTACCCATATGTATTTGTCAAAATGGAACAAATGTGAATAAAATAAAAAAATGGAACAAAATACTTGCATTCTGAAAGAAATGGAGGTACAATGATCTTGTTTTTGAGAGTATGGTCTTTGTTGTATGATATGCCTTATAGTGGGTCGTCTTGAAATTCAGGACAGCGAGAAAAAATCGCAATGTGATAAGGAGTGCACTATGTTTAAATTCGGAGTTGATTCATTCATTTGGGCTGAAGTGTTCGAAGAGAAGGATCTTTGGATCATCAGGAAAGCCAAAGAGTTGGGATTCGAGGTATTGGATCTTGCGATAGCATATCCTGAAAGATTCCCGGTAAAGGCAGTGAAGGAAGAAGTGAAGAAGGTCGGCATCGAAGTCGTAACGACAACCACCCTTGAGCCGAAGGGAAACATCATTTCCCCCGACCCGAAGGTGAGGAGGACTGGCGTCGAGTTGCTGAAAAAACAGATCGATATAAACAACGAACTCGGATCCAAAATTTTCGGCGGCGTCAATTATGCTGCATGGGGCTACCTCACAAGGCATCCAAGGACAAACGAGGAATGGGAATGGTCCGTAACCGCCATGAGAGAAGTTGCGGAATATGCGAAAAAAACCGGGGACGTCACCATCTGCGTAGAACCAGTGAACCGCTTCGAAACTCATTTTCTCAATATCGCAGAGGATGCAGTGCGCTACTGCAAAGACGTGGGAACAGGGAATGTTAAAGTGCACCTCGATACCTTCCATATGAACATCGAGGAGACCAGTTTTGTAGATGCGATCAGGGCCTGCGGGAAGGACTATCTGGGGTACGTGCATACTTGCGAAAACAATAGGGGAATTCCCGGTACGGGCCATGTTCCATGGAAAGATTTGTTCAAAACGTTGAAAGAGATCGGTTTTTACGGCCCTCTCGTCATTGAATCTTTCGATCCGAGCTTCGAGGAGTTCAATGCCGGTTGCGCGATATGGAGGCATTTCGCCCCGACTGGGGAAATTCTGGCGGTCGAAGGTATCAAGAATCTCAGAAAGATAAGCGCGGCAATTTGATGTGCTCGTTATGTGAATGAGGCAGTCCGTGTGACGTTACTCAACATCAATCAAGGAAAAGAATCATGAAAAAATTTATTAATGCTTATGACAATATGATAGAAGAAATGCTGACGGGCTTTGTGGCTGCGCATTGTGACAAAGTGGAGCGGAGAGGCGAGCGGGTAATCGCGAGGAAAGCTGCTCCGGTGAAAGGGAAAGTGGGACTGATAACGGGCGGAGGATCAGGACACAAACCGGCGCTGGTAGGATATATCGGCAAAGGCATGATGGATGCTGTTGCTGTTGGGAACATCTTCGCTGCACCCGGCGTGCAGATCTGCTATGAAACCATCAAAGCCGCGGATAGCGGCAGAGGGGTACTCGTATGCATCGGCAACTATTCCGGCGATCTCATGAATTTCGGCATGGCGGTCGATATGCTGCGCGACGAAGGTATGCAAGTCGAGATGGTGATTGTAAATGACGATGTGGCCTCTTCGCCTGTGGATAGAAGGGAAAACCGGCGGGGCGTAGCAGGCGAAATCATACTCTGGAAAGTGATGGGCGCTATGGCGGATGCAGGAGCAGATCTAAAGACGATGAAACAAGCGGGGGACGATGTGATTTACAGAACGAGAAGCCTCGGCGTTGCCCATTCCGCATGCATCATGCCGTCATCGGGAAAGCCGAGTTTTGAAATCGGAGACGACGAAATGGAAATCGGCGTAGGCCACCACGGCGAACCCGGCATCGAACGGGTGAAAATGATGTCGGCAGACAAGATCACTGATATCATTATGGAAAAAATCCTTGCCGACCTTCCGTACCGGAAAGGAGATGAGGTTTCTGTCATATTGAACGGATTGGGTTCGACCTCGTTGCTCGAGATGTACATCATCTATGGAAGGGTGGACACGATCCTCAAATCCAAGGGGATCGACGTGTATAAATCGTGGGTAGGGGAGTATTTCACGTCGATGGAAATGGGCGGGTTTTCCATAACCTTGACCAAACTCGATGAGAATATCAAGAAATGCATCGATTACCCCGTGGATGCAATACATTTCACTACGGCATGAACGAGGGGGAACTGCAATGAAAGAAATTACCTTCAAGCACATACAGAACGCCCTTGTAGCGGTGACGGATAAGCTGAACGAGAATCGGCAGTATTTCAACGATCTCGACAGTCCTATAGGCGATTCGGATCACGGAGACAGTGTATGCAGTGCCTTCAAGATGGTCAAAGATGTTGCAGTGCAATATCCACTTGATAAAAGCGATATAGGCGACCTGCTGAAAAGCGCGGGCAAGGCGATTGTGTTCGCCGGCGGAGCTGCCATGGGTCCGCTGTACGGAACCGCATTCATGGAAGCCGGAAAAGCAGTCGCAGGCAAAAGCACATTGACGTATGACGAGTTCGTCGCCATGTGGGGTGCATTTGTCGAGGGAATCGCGAGACGCGGAGGCGTGAAACTCGGGGAAAAGACGATGTTCGACACGATCCGGCCCGCGGTGAGTGCCATGGAAGCTGCCCATGCCGAAGGGAAAACGCTGGAAGAGGCTTGCGATGCCGCTGTAAAAGCGGCCGAGTGCGGCATGAATTCCACGAAGGATATGCTTTCGCTCCGGGGTCGATCGAGCCGCATGGGTGACCGAAGCCTCGGGCACATGGATCCCGGATCCGCTTCGATGTATGTCGTCATCTCGACGTTCTTGAAGACTGTTCTGTAAAACGATCTGCACACAAAAACGCTAATAATAGGTGCATGCCTATTAATAAAGAAATTAAGGAGTGCCTTATGAAAAAGATTCTCACTGTGATATTGGCCGTGTCTCTCGTGGTCGGTATGCTTTCATTCGTGGGCTGCAGTAAGGAGAGTGCGAAAAAAGAGGCCGCGAATGAAAAGAAAAGTTCGCTGGTAAAAAGCGAATATCGGTTCGTCATGATCCCGATCCTCGCGCAGGCGTGGTTCGATATTGTGTACAATGCCTCCGTTGAGGCGGCAAATACGTTAGGCGATGCTTTAGGAACGAAGATCACGATCGATTATCAGGCTTCGAAAGAAGCGGACCTGGTCGCGCAGAACGAGCTGTTCGAAAAAGCTATAGCAACGAAACCGGACGGGATCGCAATAGACTGTATCGACCCGAAGGCTCAGCTGCCTATTATAAAGGAAGCGCAGCGGCAGGGCATTCCCGTGGTACTTTTCGCGGCGGTGTCTCCCGAAGGCGAGTTGATTCCCTATATCGGAAATGACTTTTACGAGCAGGGTATGTTCGCAGGGAAAGAACTTCTGAAGAGAATCAACTATAAGGGGAAGGTCGCGATCATTCACGGAGTTCCGACGAACTCTCCCCATGTGGCGCGGTTCAATGCCTACAACGATCTTTTCAAACAATATCCAGGCGTGAAAGTCGTGGCTACTGCATTCGATTACGATGATATAGAAAACGCACAAAAAGAAGCTGCCGCCATTCTCTCCGCTCATCCTGACCTTGCAGGATTTGCAGTGTGCGATGCAGCAGGCCCGATCGGAGTCGGCGTTGCCCTGAAAGAGGCGAAGAAGGTTGGACAGGTGAAGTTCGTCGGCATAGACGATCTTCCACAGCTCCAGGAAATGATGAGAGAAGGAGTGCTCGACCTTTCCGTCGCTACCAGACCCAACAACATCGGAAAGTGGTGCACCACGACTCTTCTCATGTCGAAACTGGGCATCGAACCGGTCATTTGGTATGACACGAAATTCGGATTGCTTACCCCCGATATGGTGAAAGATGGAGTGATAAAAGGATTCTGAGCGGTTCTTATGAGCGGGAGGTGTGAAAGTACGCCTCCCGATTTTTTTCTCCAACAAGGTACAGACGAAATGGGTATTTTAGAAGCAAAAGGAATAACGAAAATATTTCCCGGTGTCGTAGCGCTCGAGGATGTGAACCTGTCCGTGCAGAGCGGAGAAATTCATTGCGTGGTAGGCGAGAATGGTGCCGGGAAAAGCACACTGGTGAAGGTTCTCACCGGGTTGTACAAAGCGGAAAAAGGGGTGTTGTTGATTGAAGGGAAAGAAGTCGATCTTCACGATAAGCACAGCTTCAAGAAAGTTTCTTACGTGCCGCAGGAATTGGACCTGTTTGAAAACATGACAGTTGCGGAGAATCTTTTTATCCCCTTCGATAAGGAAGGTTTCAAATCTTCGCTCTTCGATAAACGAAAATGGGAAAAAGAAGCGGTTTCGTATATCGAAAAGCTTCACATGAAGGTGAAGCCGAGCGACATCGTCAAGAACATTCCGGTATCGGATCAGCAGCTGCTGCAGGTAGCACGGGCGGTATCCAATGTGAACTCGAAAGTGATCATCCTAGACGAGCCGACCACGGCTCTGACTACGCAGGAAATACGGAGATTATTCAAAGTAATAACATTGCTCAAGCAGGAAGGAAAGGCGATCATATTCATTTCCCACAAATTGGACGAAGTATTCGAATTAGGGGACGTCGTCTCCGTATTGCGCAACGGCCAACTGGTCGGCAATGCGAAACTCGCGGATATAACAGCCAACTGGATAATAAAAAAAATGTCCGGCGAAGACATCGATGTGAATCAATGCTATCGTCCGGCAAGACCGCGCGGGGATAAAATCCTCGAAGTGAATAAACTAAGTGGAAATAGATTCAACGATATTTCGTTTTCTCTGCACGAAGGTGAAATCCTAGGGTTCGCAGGTCTCGTAGGTGCGGGAAGAACCGAAGTCATGCAAACCTTGTTCGGCTACCTGCCGGAAAAAGGCGGCGTGGTGTGGTTCAAAGGAAAAAAGTGGAGGTTCAGAGACACTGCATATTCCATAAAAAACGGTGTAATATACCTCACCGAAGAGCGTAAAACGCACGGTATATTGGCGCACCTCAGCGTTCGAGACAATATTGGCATAGTATTGTCGAGGAAAGTGGCGAAAGGCGGAATTCTCAACAAGAAAAAGGATCTTGCCGTCACCAAGAGAGTGATGGAGGAATATAACGTCAAGGCCGCTTCGAGCGAAGTGAAAATGCTTTTCTTGAGCGGCGGAAATCAGCAGAAGGTGCTGATAGGGCGGTCGATGGAAGCATCGCCGCAGGTTCTCATCTTCGACGAACCCACAAAGGGAATCGACGTCAAGACAAAGGAAGAAATATACAGATTGATGCAATATCTGGCCGAAGAGGAGCGGGTAGCGATTGTACTTATTTCTTCGGAACTGGAAGAGTTGCTCAAGTGTTCGAACAGGGTTATCACTATGTACAACGGAAGCGTGCATTGCGAATTGTGCGGAGAGCAATTGACCACGGAAAATGTGCTCAGTTCCGTAATCGGTATCAAAGACGGCGTCATATGGGGGGAACATGAAATCGGCAAATAATAAAATCGGCGGCATAGCGGCTGTAATAAAGAATCGGGGAGGCGGTCAACTGACGGGGATATTCGGTGCTTTTATTCTAATATTCGTTATATCATGCTTCATATCCCCTAATTTCTTTACTGGATACAACCTTACGATAATGCTGAGGACGTTAGCTTTTATCGGCATTGTTTCCATCGGCCAAGGTCTTTTGCTCCTCCTGGGAGACATTGATCTTTCGATCGGAGCTATCGCCGGGTTATGTGCAGTCATATGCGGCAAACTCATGGTTGAGCTGGGAGCTGATCCTGTTCTGTCCATCTGCATAGCCTTTCTGGCAGGAGCGGCATTCGGAGCAGCCAACGGGTTTCTCGTCACTATTTTCAACCTCAATGCGTTGGTTCTCACCATCGGCATGCAAACGGCGTACAGAGGCTTGAATCTCGTCATCACGAAAGGCAGAACCATAACCGGCGTTCCGAAGGGCATACTATTCCTTGGAGAAGGATCGTTCTTATCCATTCCCATACCTGCGCTTTTTCTGATCGGCGTCTTTATCGTTATTCTCTTTTTAACGAAGAAAACAGTATACGGCCGCAATCTCTATGCCATCGGGAACAGCAGGGAGACGGCGAAAATGGTGGGCATACATACCCAGCGCGTGAGAGTGATGGCTTTCGCGATCTGCGGCGCGCTCGCTGGATTGGCAGGCATCCTCATGAGTCTCAGGCTTGCTTCGGCCCAACCATCGATCGGAGAAATATGGGTCATGCCGTCCATCGCTGCTCCCGTCATCGGCGGCATAGCGACGACGGGAGGTATCGGCAGCATTGTCGGAGCTCTCATCGGAGGTGCGATAATGGGTGTGATATCGAATATCATCGTTTTGGCCGGTGTGAACCTCTACTGGCAACAGGTTTTAAACGGCTGCATTGTGGTGTTGGCGATTATATTCGACTCGTTATCCCGAAGGATGAGAAAAAATTAGCACGTACAGGAGAGAAGGGGCTCCGATGATGCATGAAAAAGACTGCTTGTTCCCTTTCTTGCAAAAAGGCATAACGCAGGTAGCCTGGGTCGTGGAAGATGTGGATGCATCCGTGGAACATTTCTACCATACTTTCGGGATTGGTCCTTGGTATTATTATATGTACGGTCCTCCCCTTCTGAAAATGATGAGGAGGAACGGAAAAGATGTCGTGTACAGTATGAAAACCGCTGCTGCGGATGCCGGTCCTTTGCGTATGGAATTGATTCAACCCATCGAAGGGGATATGGTGTACAACGATTTCATACAGCGGTACGGCTACGGTAAAGTACAACATTTCGGGTTGGCTGTGGAAAATATGGAAGAATCTCTAATGATCGTGAAGAAAGCGGGTATAGAAGTGACCATGGAAGGAAGCGGATACGGTCTGGACGGTGATGGCTATTTTGCGTATCTGGATACTGAGAAGATCATCGGGATCACCCTTGAACTGATGGAACGGCCGAAGAGAAGACACGTACCGTATAAGGTATATCCGCTGCCCGAGTCATGATGGAGCGTTCTCTATGGCATCGATGTGCACATGTGCGGGGACCCCTAAAGTGCGACGAGAAATTTCGGACTCTTGCCGAAGGGCGGGAAAACATGGATACTGCGTCTATCTTCAGATTATGTTGTATGCCGCTCGTCGAGCGGAATGAAGACATATGTTTCCCGGAACGTTTTCATTCGTTTCCCACCCAATCTTTACAGAGGAACCGCATATCCACATGATAGAGAAATTCTACGAAAGGAAAGATCTGCTTATCGAAGTAGCGCGTTTGTACTATATCGAACAGATGAATCAATATGAAATCGCGAAGCTGTTCAATACCAGCAGGTCGAACATCTCCAAACTTCTGAAAAAATGCCACGAAGAAGGACTCGTGGAGATCCGCATTTCGGACTCATCTTCCAAGGCGCTGATGTTGGGTACGCAGTTGAGGCATTTATTCAACCTGAAGCAAATTTTCGTCGTTCCTTCCGAGAAGACCTATGATGAAACCCTCATATCGGTCGGAAGAAAGGCTGCCCGATATTTGGAGTCGATTCTGCGGGAAAATATGCTCATAGGAATCGGATGGGGAACGTCGCTATTTCAGATGGTCGAACAGTTGACGAAACAGTATGTTCCGGGCATGGCCGTTGTACAGCTCCACGGAGGCCTGGGGTCGCGAAACCTTACGGTTGACGGGTACGTATTAGCGAGGGCCTTAGCTGCGAAACTCAATGCCGCAACATACCTCATAGAAGCCCCTCTGGTCGTTCGGTCGAAAGAGCTGAAAGAGCTTCTCATCAAGGAGCCGAACATCGCCGAAAGCCTTGCCCTTGGGGAAAAGGCAGATGTCACTTTCTTGGGTATAGGTACGAGCAACCTTGATCAAAGCGCCTTGTACAGGGCAGGGCTTCTCGATGAAGCTGAATCCCTCAGATTGTTCAACGAGGGGGCAGTCGGTATGATTTGTGGAAAATTTTACGACAGAAACGGCAGATTGCTCGATTCGGAAGTAAACGATCGGATAATCGGTTTCGATCTGGAAAAACTGCAGAAGCTTCCGCTAGTGATCGGAGTTGCAGCGGGAGAGCGGAAGGCAGACGCCATTCTCGGAGCCCTGCGCGGCGGATACATCAATGCATTGATCACGGACGAGAAGGCAGCTTCCCTTATCTTTGAAAGAAAATAACCTCTTGGTGCTGTATTCCTAACCTTTTTATGCAACCTGCAGTCCCGGGGAGATTGCCAGGAATACCAGCTTGGTGCATCTTGATTCATACGCCGAATACGCTTACAATACTATATTCTCAAGGTACCGGAAGAGCCGGTCGAAGGGAAGCAGGTTGGAATCCTGCGCGGTCCCGCCACTGTTCGGGAGAAGAGCGCACGACCACTGAGCCGCACGGTTCGGGAAGGTTCTGCGTGGGGAAGCAGATGGTGCTTCCGCTTCTCTGTAAGCCAGGAAACCTTACTTGAGAATGCAGAGGAATTTTGTGCGATTCCCTATCCGCTATCCGAGCCTCGCGGAACAGGCTGAAGGAGCAGATATGAAAAAATCAACCAGTATCGTTATCTTGTTGTTCGTAGGCGTTTTTTGTTTTGCTTCGGGTTCCACAGAGAGAAAACCAGCCTCGGCAGGACCTGGCCATAGAGAGGGCTATCCCATCACATTGACCGATTCCTTCGGGACGAACGTCGTTATTCAGAAAGAACCCGGCAGAGTCGTTTCCGTAGGGCCTAATGTTACGGAAATCATCTATGGCTTGGGAAAAGGAAACGTGCTCGTAGGACGTACCGACTGGTGCGATTTTCCCCCGGATGCGAAGTCAGTAGCATCGGTGGGCACGCTCCAGGAACCGAACATAGAAACCATTGTTGCACTGAAACCGGATGTGGTGCTGGGGTCGGCCATTTTCCAGAAGCAAAGCGCAGAGAAGCTCCGCGAACTCGGTATTCCGGTTGCCATGTTTTACGGGAGTGAGAGTTTCGAAGGGGTGTATTCGGTCATAGCAAATATCGGACATGTGCTGCACGCGGATGCAGAGGCTGCTTCCCTTATCCAATCGATGAAAGAAAAGGTCGATTCGATTCGGAAGAAAGTCGAGAAGGCGAAGCGCCCCCGAGTCTACTACGTGATAGATTTCGGCGAATACGGAGATTTCACGGCTGGCAAGGGTACATTCATAGCTCAGATGATCGATATAGCGGGTGGAGAAAATGTAGCTTTGGATGTGGAAGGCTGGAAATACAGCATTGAAAGACTGGTTGAAAAGAATCCGGATATCATCATCTGCTCGAAATATAATAACGTGAAACAGGGACTGGTAAAAGCAAACGGGTACAAAGATCTCAGAGCAGTCAAGGAAGGCCGCATAGTCGAAATAGACAACAATACGCTCGACCGGCAGGGCCCCCGACTCGTCGAAGGGCTTGAAGCTCTCGCCAGGATTCTCCATCCGGAATTATTCTGAACTGACGCGATGAAGCATAACGAAAAACGAGCGACATACAGAATCCTCGTGGTGCTTTCCCTCGCAGGGCTGGGGGTATTTATCGTGTTCATGTGTACTGTCGGAGCGGTGAAAGTACCGTTTAAGGATTCCTTGCGCCTCGTAGCCGGGAAAATTCCTCTCATCGGAACTTTGGTGTCTCAGCAGGGAATCGGCGAGGCTGCTGCGGTCATCGTGCTCAACATCCGCCTGCCGCGGATTCTTCTCGCGGCATTCGTAGGCATGGGACTCGCCTGTTCGGGCGTGGTGTTCCAGGCAATTTTCCGCAATCCGATGGCGGATCCCTATGTGCTGGGCATTTCTTCCGGCGCTGCTTTCGGGGTCACCCTGGGGACGGTGCTCGGCCTTCAGGTGACGCTGCTCGGGTTCGGTGTCATAACGCTTCTTGCGTTCTGCGGATCTATGCTCACTACGCTCCTTGTGTATATGCTCGCAGGAAGGAACGCGAATGTGGTGATGCTTCTTCTGGCCGGCATAGCGCTGAGCTTTTTCCTCTCCTCCCTCATATCATTCATCATGATATTCAACAGAGATCATGTGGCGAACATCGTATTTTGGACCATGGGAAGTTTTTCCGCAGCCTCATGGAAGAAGCTCCTTATAGCGGTACCAGCAATCGTTTCGGGGTGCCTAGTCTTAGGGTGCTTCACCAAGGAGTTGAACCTCATAGTCATGGGTGAAGACACCGCACACAGTCTCGGCATGCACGTGGAAAGGACCAAGAAGGTTCTCCTCGTGGTTGCTTCCTTCGTGGCTGCGGCATCCGTTTCGGTGAGTGGCATCATCGGGTTTGTGGGGCTCATCATTCCCCATATCGTCCGCCTCGTGTTGGGACCGGATCACCGCGTTCTCATGCCTGCGAGCATCATAGCTGGTGCTGTATTCCTCATCATGTCCGATACGCTCGCCCGCGTGCTTATTCCTCCAATAGAGATCCCTGTCGGAGTTATCACTGCGCTTTGCGGAGCTCCGTTTTTTCTGTACCTGCTCAGGAAAAAACGGAACGGGGTAAGATATACTGTATGAACGATATATTTCGCATAGAGGATGTATCTTTCTCCTACAACGGCAGGAACGTACTGGATGGCATTAGTCTCACGCTTGCGAGAGGCAGTTTTAACACGATTGTGGGACCGAATGCTTCGGGAAAAACGACTCTTCTCAAGCTTATGCAACGAATCCTATCGGCTAAGCACGGGGTCGTAATGCTGAACGACTTCGACATCAGACATTATAGGCATAAGGATATAGCGAAAATCATAGGAAGCGTGCCGCAGAGCACTGGGATAGAAAGCGATTTCACGGTCTACGATATCGTGCTTATGGGAAGGTATCCGCATCAGAGCAGGTTCCAGGACGAATCCAAGGAGGATGCGGAGGTGGTAAGGCGCTCCATGGAAGCTGCGGAGGTCTGGCACCTGAAAGACAAACACGTAAACAGGCTGAGCGGAGGCGAAAGCCAGCGTGTCGTGGTGGCGCGTGCCCTTGCTCAGGAACCCGAGGTTCTGCTCCTCGACGAGCCGACCTCGCATCTGGATATCCACCATCAGATCGAGCTTCTGTCCATGGTACGCTTTCTCTCGCAGGAACACGGGCTCACGGTCGTGACAGTACTCCACGAACTCAATTTCGCACTCCACTACAGTGATACCATCATTCTTCTCCATCAAGGACGCATTTATGCGCAAGGAGTTCCCCAGCAGGTGCTCACCGAGGCGGTCATAAAAGAAGTGTATGGCATAGAAGCCTTTATCATCGCTCATCCCGGTTCAGGCAAACCGGTTATCATTCCGGTCATGGATAAAGGATGAAACCTATAGACTGCAGGCGGGATTATAAGGTAGAACACACCGATAGGTTTGTGCATGTATCGTTCCCGTGCGAACGGGAAGTGTTGTCCTCCGCTGTGCTGAACGGCGGGCTTCTCCGTGCGTCGCATCTGCTCAATCTGAGAGTCGAAGGGCATAAGGACGCTTCTCCTTCTGTGCACGCAGATCCAGTGCACACGCTCTTGCTCTTCGCGGAAACCATGGGTTGGGAAGGCCTCTGCATCGGCATGATGACCGCAGCATCCATGAAATCGTATCACCAGGTGCTTCAGGAACAAGACGGCTTTTACGTCGACTGCCTGGTGACTACGGGTGTTTCCAATGCGAGACGAGCTGGAGATAAGGCCGACATGCAATCCTTCGAGGAGTCCATACCCGTGCCCGGCACTATCAATACGATTCTGCTCACGAATGCGCACCTCTCTCCTGCTGCTCTCGTTGAAGCGGTGATGATCGCTACCGAGGCCAAGGCTGCTGCCTTGCAATCTCTCGGTATCCTGAGCCCTGTGAGTGGTTTGACTGCTACAGGCACAGGGACCGATTCCTTTGCCGTAGTGCATGGGGATGGGCGGTCTGTCCGTTATTGCGGAAAACATGTGCTCTTCGGGGAGCTTATCGGTAAGGCTGTGATGGAAGCCATCTCCCATTCGATACGGCGTTATCGGAGCGCATAAACGCTTTTTATGAAAGACCTATTTTCGGGCAAAAAAAAACCAGTGTCGGAAAAACACTGGCTCATGACCTTTTACATACGACCGTGGACCTTAGACGGCTTTAGGTACCAAGAATCTTGAAAACCACTTGGCGAGGCCATGGCCGTACTGCGCCGCGAAATCTACTGCGGCTTCCTGTGCCGAAACATTCGGATTCTTTTCCTGCATGTAATACCAGTGGGAACAAACAGCGAAGAACAATTGGCCCCTATTCATATCGGGAAAAGCTCGTTTTACTTCCCAGGATTCTATAGCCTGCAGCACAGGCCTGTACACGTTTTCATACCATGAAAACACTGCGTCCTTCCAGCTAATGGTCCACGAAATTCTCTGGTTCACGAGATACTTATGCACTTCGATGTGCTCTACCAGAGCATCCCATTCGGATTCCTGCGTCAGGCCGAGATTATCCTCTTTCAGCATGATCTTCAGGCTTTCTTTTTTGTTTTCTTTTGCCATTACCGGCATATTTGTACTCCTTATGTCCTAATTTGTCCGTACTATAGTACTTACTGTACATAATATAGCAATAAGGAGAAAAAAAATCAATATATTTTTGAAAAATAATTATTGACAAAAGAATTTTTTCACCCTTAATAAAAAAAGTCCAAAATATCAATAAAAAGCTGATTATGGATGCGACCTATGAGGTAGTAGGAACGAGAACGGAGGAGGCACTAGGAAACAATGGTACGAATCTTTATTCGAAACCTATGCAGAACGGGTACGAACAAGAGAACTACGCACAGGGAACGATCGGGGAATACGAGCTCATCGAACGGGAAATCGGATACGTATAGAACGAAGCGCAGTATCGATATAAGCTGCGGTACGGGCAGGCACTTGCTAGAAGTGGCAAGGCGCGGATACACGGTCACCGGCGTGGCTCTTTCCGATTTTATACTGCAAAAGGCGCGGGAGAAGTGCAGCAGGAACGGTAAGCTTACCACGGAAGATTTTATGAAATCTGGCTATAGCGGAGAATTGAGGGGAGCGCGGAAGGCAGAAAGGCTGTGCTAGCAGCGTGCATGAGTGCAGGCTTTGTGTGCGCACTATCTTTCGCAGCGTTTCTGTACAGTCCGCCCGTGGAACCGGGTTGTTCATCGAGCTTGCACGATGAGGCTCCGGCTCAGGAGGCCGGAGCCGAACGACAGACAGTTAGAAGTTGCCGCTTCCGAGTTTGAATCCTATGAAGAAGCTGATACCCTTGCCGGCCAACGTATACTCGTCCGCTGCGCTCGTACTGTAGTCTCCATAGGAAAACTTCATGCCTGCGCTGATGATGAACTTGTCGAAGAGTTCGTAGCTCAGAGACGGCGTTAGATATCCGGAACCGTCGCTCAGGTTCCCGAGCCACAGAACCGAAAAGTTCAGATCCGTATCGAAAATGTCCGTCCAGGAGAGAAGAGCCGCCATATAGTGCTTGCCGAAATTCGCGAGATCGCTTTTCGACAGGAGTTGATCCGCTGCCGGTGAATTCCCTGCTGCGATGAGCGCCTGCTGCGCTGCGTACAATCCTGTCGCTTTCAGAAGAAGATCGGAATTGTCGTACCCCTCACCGTTGAAAAAGTACTGGGCCGAAATGAGGAGTTTCCAGTCCGTGTTGTAGTAGGTGCCTCCGATGGTACCGGAGAAGAAAAACGAATCCTTATCCTGATACACTTCGTAGGTCGTCACGGTCTGGGTTCCGCCGAGGGGAAGTGCGATCTCTTCGGTTTTTTCGCGCACGAATTTCCTGTCCGAACCGTAGCTGAACACGCCTTCGCCGAATAACGTGAAATCCGAAAAGACGCTGGTGAACATGAGGATCCCCTTGGGTGCCATAGTGTACCGGTAAAACCCTGCTATGCCGATTTCGGTACTTCCGATGACGAACTCCGCCTTGGGAGCCACTGCTATGTCTTCCGGTTTCGTTATGTTGTTCACTATGCCGTACAAATAGAGGTTGTGTATGTCCAAGGGAACATTGATCTTCAGGGAGACAGGGCCTTCCCGTTCCTCATCCGTGTTCTCGGGATCTATGGGCGAAAGGTTCAGGACATCCGCAGGACTGAAGAAACGGCCGGTTCCCCACTTAATCGTGTGCTTTCCGACTCTAAAGAACACAAGTTCCTTCCAGTTGAAGTCTGAATACATTTCGAAAATTTGGAAATTAGGAACCGTCACCATGGTGTCGTTTTCCCCCGACGCCGAAAGGTTGAACGGATACCATGCCTTAAATTTGCCGAACACGCGGAAATCCTTGCTTGGTCGGGCGTCGAAAAAGAGGCTTCCACCTACCGTGCTTTCGAGGAGCGTCGAGTGGATGGGATCGTCTAAGTAATTGTTTCCGAGCCATATCCAATTCGATACGAAGGATGCGAGGTAGGTTCCGCCGAGCCTGAGCTGTTCGGTTTCGAGGAGGTCGTTCACTACCGGCTTCGCTTCCTCTGCGGCGGAAATTTCCTCCACCATATTTTCCTCGCCGAACATGGAGTCAAGGTCCTCGCTGAAC
>CAZWAS010000045.1:15237-30171 GCA_964631915.1 uncultured Spirochaetales bacterium
CCGATCCGCTTTCTTTCACGATCGAACCTTCATCGGAGGCACTGCTTTGAGTTCCGGTTTCCCGATCAGGTGTTTTCTGCGCGAAACCGGGCAGAGCGAGGCAGACTGCAAAAGACAGCATAATAAAATATTTATTCATTGTGCCTCCTATTTGTTCACCCGTTCGAGGTACGATTTCGTGAATGTGGAATCCGGTATTTTAGCGAGGGACGGATCCTTGATGGTAAGTTGAGTCTTATTCCCCTTTTTTAGTTCGTCCACGAGCAGAATTTTCGAAGGTATGGATTTTCCCCCTATGCTGATGTAGCTCGGAAATACCGTAGTACGCATGAGACGGTTCGAAAGGCTGTAGTCCTCTTCCTTGAGGAGCAGGTAATTGTCCTTGCGCACCCAGAGTTTGAGTTTAGGATACGAAACCTCGTTATTTTTCGCTTTCAGTTCGAGCACATACACGGGAAACTTGCCGAGCATCTCTTCCGTAGCGGAAATTATTTCGTAATCCTTTTCGAGGGATGTGGCGTTCAGATCGCTGTTCTTGGCGTCGGAATTCTGGATATTTTCTTTCATTGATGCGAGCGAGAACTGTCTGCTTTCAGGATCGTAGAACCAGACATTTTCGTCCACCTTGAGGTATCCCTGGCCTTTCTGCACATCGGGTTTGAGAATGATGAGGAGGAACTTCTTGTCTTTGTCCCTGCGGTACATCTGGGCCTGGGTGACCTCTGTGACAATTTCACCTTTTTCCACCTTTTCTGACACGATTGTATAGGTGGCTGAGAAATCCCTGTCTTCGAAGTTCCCCATTTCATCGAGTTTTCTGAGGATAGCGGTGAAATCCGTTTCCGCCCACAGCGAGATGCCGAAGGCAAGGAACAGAAAGACTATCACGATTTTTTTCATGCATAACTCCTTTCGAAAAAGAATATGTCGGAATCAGTACGTTTTTCTGAGCGCATCTGCAGGCTCCAAAGAGGCCGCCTTGCGCGCCGGGAAGAAAGCTGCAATGAGCGTCAGCGCAGCCACTATGACGATATTGATGATCATCTGGGTCGGTATGAACTTGAACGTCATGTGGCCGTTTTTCAGGAATATGGACATCATGCTGTCCAGTCCGAAGTTGATGAGGGAAACGATTATCATGACGATACCGGATGCAACGAGCCCTGCGATTGTTCCCCCTATGGAGAGGAACACCGCCTCGTAGAGAAAGAGGCGGCGCACTCCTTGCCGCTGCATGCCCAAAGCCCGCATAGTACCGATTTCGCGTGTCCGTTCGTACATCACCATTCTGAACGTGTTAGTTATTCCCACCATGATGATGAGGAACAGTATGACGAGAATGACTATGCTCACGGTGTTCAATATATTCACGATCTGCTGAACCTGGCTCAGGTAATCGTTCAGGGTGATGATCTGATACTTCGTTCCGGTCCACTGGCTGTCCTTTATCGCTTTCATCGCTTTCTGGACGTTGGTGGTTCCTTGATCCTGCCGTTCGAACACCTGAAGGCCTGCTTTCGACAAAGCCTTGTAAATTTTTGCGGCTTCGATATTGATAAGCCGTATGTCTTCGAGGAAAAATCCGAGAGTCACATATTCCTGGGGCCGGATATTGAGAAGTGAGTTCACGTACTCGATATCAGCATACGCAGATATCGAGCCAAAGAGCCCTGGATCGTGGCTCGTAGCCCGGAGCACGAACTCTCCGACGTTCTGCTGCCCAGTAGCTGTTTTTAGCCGTACGAGTATGGATTCGCCCACCTGGACGTTGAGCTTCTTCGCCATGGTATCGCTTATGATAATGCTCCTGGGGTCACCGAGCACATCATCCCAAGAACCTCCCTTCAGTACGAGCCGCGATTTAAGGTTCGACTCTTCCTTCCAGTTCACTCCTTCCACGCTCTGCACGATGCTGTCCGTACCGAACACCAAGGTGCCGGAAAAACTGGAACGCTTGCTCAAATATTTGACCGGTATCTGCTCCTGCCGTATCACATCCATGATAGCCTTATCGTCGTGGATGATGTTTACGATTCTCCCGGATTCGGTCTTTTCGTTTCCCAATATGAAGATATGGCCCGCGAGGAGCTGAGAAAAATTTTCTCCAATGTTTTCCACGAAACTCCCGGAAAACGAATTGATGAGTGTGACGATCATGATGCCGAACGCAATCGCTCCGCCCAAAAGAAAGCTTCGTTTTTTCTGCCTGTTCAGATTTCTGAAAGCAATGCCTGCGTATTTCATGGTTGATCTCCTAATCGTTCTGGATCGCCTTGATGGGCGGAATCTTGAGGGCAATCCTCACGGGGTACAGGTGCGAGAGGAAGCCGATGAACACAACGGTCACAAGGCCGTTTATCACCGCCAGAGGCGAAAGCACCGGCTTGAGCTCCGCGCCACCGAAGAGCACGCTTAAAAACGCGTTGGTCGCTTTTATGCCCGTGACGTTGAGTATGCCGATTATGATTCCTCCAACGATTATTCCGATAACGCCGAACACCACGGAAATAGTAAGGGTTTCCAGGAGGAACATCTTCCATACGAAACTTTTCCGGGCTCCGAGTGCCCGCATAGTCCCGATCTCCGGCGTCCGTTCAATGACGGATATGACGAGAGTGTTCATGATAATGATAACGGCTACCACTGCGACGATGAGTATCGCCACGTTGAACACCGTCCGCAGAACATCTGCAGTCGCGCCGAAAGGTCCTGCTGCAGCCTTCCAGTCCACAGCCTGAGCGGGTATCTTCTGAGCGGCGAACCACATATTCAATTCCGCCAGTACCTTGGGCACAGCATTCGGATTTTTCAATTTTATGAGCAAATAGTGCCAGGCGCCCGAGTCTATTCTGCTCGCCCTTTCCCTGGCGCTGGTGTCTCCGAGCAGGTTCGCAAGTTCCTCCTCTGACATCTGTTTCGTGTCTGAGGATGTCTGTTCGACTGTAACGTCTTCGGAAAACAAGTCGTCCAGATTATCCGTGGAAAGAAGGGAAGCTTCTTCCTTGGCCACTGCTATTTCTTCCTTAGAGCCAACTACCATGCCCATGAGGGCTCTGAGGGATTGGACGTCTATGAAGCTGATCTGATCCAGAGCTTCGTTTTCCTGATTCTGAACATAGATGCCTCTCACCGGAACCTTCCTAATCTTGAACCCTGCATCTCCGAATCCTGTGAGGATCACATCGTCTCCAGGTTTTAGCACGATTTTGTCGTTTTTTTCGAACCGTTCGACCCGTTTTTTCGATACCAGAATTCCTTCTTCTCCTGGCTTCAGATAATCGCCCTCCACGATCGTTATGCCGTTGAACATGGAACGATAGCTTTCGGGTTCTATGCCGAAAAGCATGGTGAAGTTCCGCTCGTCGTCTCCCAGATTCCCCTCTTGGTGCACGCTCATACCCGCAAAACCGGTCACCTGGCTTGTGGTATTCAGCACATCCGGCCTGCTCGTTATATACTCTCTCACCGTTTCGTATTGAGGTATCGTGGGTGTCTTGGTATCCCCCATGCCCATGGACTGCGCGCCAAACAGAGAAACGGGGGTATCCGCTTTTCCCGATACCATGATGTGGCCTGTATAGTTGTCTATGAACGTCTTTCGTATGCCGAGGGAAGCGGTATCCATCATGGAATTCCCCACTATGAGTATCACGATGCCTAAAGCGATGATGATCCCGATGATCGCCGTCTTCGCCTTATGCTCGATCAGGTTCCTCCACGCGATCCTAATTAATACCGGCATAATTTTTCTCCCTCCGTTCTTCGCTGGCCACCATACCGTCGTGGAGCCGTATAACATGGTCGGCAATACCCACGATGTGTTGATCGTGCGTAGAAAATATGAACGTCGTATTCTGTTCTCTGTTGATCATTTTCATGAGTTCTATAATGGCTTCTCCGGTCTTCGAATCCAGGTTGGCGGTCGGTTCGTCTGCAAGCACGATCTTCGGTTTTGTGACCAGAGCCCGGGCTATTGCCACGCGCTGGCGCTGGCCTCCGGACAACTCGTTCGGTTTATGGTGTTTCCAGTTGGAAAGGCCGACTTGTTCTATTAGATATTCCACCCATTCCTTTTTTTCATGCCTGCCCATCTTGTCTATGCCAAGAAGGAGGGGAAATTCGATATTTTCATACACATTGAGCACGGGGATGAGGTTGAAGGACTGAAATATGAAACCAATGGTTTCATGTCTGAGCTTTGTGAGATCTTTGTCCTTGAGCTCGCTCGTCACCGCACCATCGATTTCTACACGGCCTTCGGTCGGCGTGTCTATGCATCCTATCATGTTGAGAATGGTGGTTTTGCCGGATCCCGAGGGTCCTGCGACGGATATGAAGTCCCCTTTTTCTATGTCGAAGGAGACCCCCTTCACTGCTTCCACAGCGACTTTTCCCAGAAGATAGGTCTTCTTCACATTTTCCAAACGAATAATTGACATTGGTCTACTCCTGTTCATGAAGTTGGTTATTTCTATTGTCCGGGTATGCTTGCATGCGGGTATGCGATTGAATCATTGAAAATAATGTAATAAAAACTATAAGGGGCGGCTATAGACAGTAATTAAAATATGAATAATTTTTTGTTATCCTGGGCTCGGAGATTCTTCTATAAACTGCTGAAATTGCTTGACTGCCCGTAAACGGCTTTATTATCTTATTCACAACATATAATAAAATCCAGAGGAACATCAATTTCGAGACACAAAGAGGAGAAAATGGCACCAGCTAAGGGAGATGAATGCGAAAAACCCGTAGAAGAACCGGAGGGCGGCAGTACTATGCCCGAGATTACGGTGCAGGCTGAAGCACAGGAAGAACCGAAACAGGAAGAACAAGGTAAAAGTGCGGAAGAGGAATTGAAACAAAAGATAACAGCATTGGAACAGCGGGTAAAGGCTCTGGAAGAAGAGAACAGTTCATTGAAAGATCAGTATCTCAGAAAGCAGGCCGATTTTGAAAATTTCAGGAAGCGGATGCAGAAGGAAAAGCAGGATATTATCCAGTATGGTACGAGCGAACTCCTTCTGGATCTGATCACTATTATTGATGATTTTGAAAGAGCGATAAAGTCCTCCGAAGGCTCAAAGGATTTTGATTCGTTTTATAACGGTATCGTGCTCATAGAACAGCAGTTCACGGGTTTGCTCGAAAGGAAATGGGGACTCGTGCGTTTCGAATCCAAAGGTGAAGAGTTCGATCCGCAGAAGCACGAGGCGATCATGATGGAGGAAAGTGCCGAATTTCCCGTGTCCACCGTGTTGGAAGATTTGCAGAAAGGATACAAATTGTACGACAGAATTCTGCGACCTTCGAAAGTAAAGGTTTCCAAACCTGTTGCGAATGGGAGTGAAAAAAAGGAGCCGGAAGGTTCTCTTGGTGAAGAGAACGGATCGGTATAATATGAGACTATACGATCATGGAGATATAAGGAGCGAAGTATGGGAAGGATAATTGGAATCGATTTAGGCACCACAAACTCTTGTGTGGCAGTCATGGAAGGCGGTGAACCGATCGTAATACAGAACTCTGAAGGTCAGAGAACTACCCCTTCTATCGTTGCTTTTACGGCAAAAGGCGAACGGCTCGTAGGTCAGCCTGCAAAAAACCAGATGATAACGAACCCTGAGAACACTGTGTATTCGATAAAACGGTTCATGGGTAGAAGATATTCAGAAGTTACAGAAGAGATACGCATGGTACCCTACAAGGTCACGGAAGGGCCGAACCTAGATGTCCGCGTCGATATCGAAGGAAAACTGTATTCCCCTCCTGAAATCTCGGCGGCTATCCTGCAGAAAATGAAGAAAACAGCCGAGGATTATCTCGGCGAACCGGTGACGGAGGCCGTCATTACAGTTCCTGCGTATTTCAACGATGCTCAGCGCCAGGCTACCAAGGATGCTGGCCGCATAGCAGGCCTCGAAGTGAAACGCATCGTGAACGAACCAACTGCGGCGTCCCTCGCATATGGGTTCGGCAAGGAAAAGAAAGACGAGAAGATTGCGGTATACGATTTGGGCGGCGGAACATTCGATATCTCCATACTCGAACTCGGCGACGGCGTATTCGAGGTCAAATCCACAAACGGAGATACCCACTTAGGCGGAGACAATTTCGACCAGAGGATTATAGACTGGCTTGTGGACAGCTTTAAGAAAGACTATGGCATAGATCTGACCCACGACAGGATGGCGCTTCAGCGGCTCAAGGAAGCTTCCGAAAAGGCGAAAATCGAGCTTTCGAGTACCCAGACTACAACCATCAACCTGCCGTTCATCACTGCGGATGCGAGCGGCCCGAAACACCTCCAGTATACCCTGACGAGGGCGAAATTCGAGCAGCTCGTCGAGGACCTCATCGAAAAAACGAAGAATCCGGTCATACAGGCGCTTAAGGATGCCGGCCTCGTAGCAAAAGATATAGACGAAGTAGTTCTCGTTGGCGGATCCACCCGCATTCCAAAGGTTCAGGAGTTGGTAAAGAACCTTTTCAATCGGGAGCCTCACAAGGGGGTGAATCCCGATGAAGTCGTCGCAGTAGGTGCGGCGATTCAGGGCGGCATACTCGGAGGAGATGTGAAGGATGTTCTGCTTCTCGATGTAACGCCGCTTTCCCTCGGAATTGAAACATTGGGAGGTGTGTTCACGAAACTCATAGAGCGGAATACGACCATACCTACGAAAAAAAGCCAGATCTTCTCCACAGCCGCCGATAACCAGACGGCTGTTTCTATACATGTGCTCCAGGGCGAGCGCGAAATGGCGAACCAGAACAGGACGTTGGGAAGGTTCGACCTCGTAGGCATCCCGCCTGCGCCTCGTGGGGTACCTCAGATCGAAGTGACGTTTGACATAGACGCAAACGGTATAGTTCACGTATCGGCCAAGGACCTCGGGACTGGCAAGGAACAGAAGATACGCATCGAATCTTCTTCTGGGTTGAGCGAGGCGGAAATAGACAAGATGGTTCGCGAAGCGGAACAGAACGCTGCGGAAGACAAGAAGGCGAGGGAAAAGGCGGAAACAAGGAACGAGGCGGATACCCTCATATACAGCACCGAAAAATCGCTCAGGGACTTCGGTGAGAAAGTGTCCGCTGCAGACAAGCAGAAAATCGAAGCGGCCATAGCCGATCTGAAGAAAGCCATGGAAACCAACAGTGTGCCCGAGATGAAAGCGAAGATCGAGGCGTTGAAGCAGGCTTCCTACAAGCTCGCAGAGGAGATATACAAACAGGCCGGTAGCCAGTCCCAGGCTGGAACAGGGGGGCAACAGCAATCGTACCAGGGCGGATCGGGTAGTTCATCGTCATCTTCTGCGGACACGGGACCGAAAAAAGGCAATGTGGACGATGTTGATTATGAAGTAGTGGATGATGAGAAATAACATTCATCATGTACATCCTATGTGCGACGAGTGATCAGTGTGGCAAAACGAGATTATTATGAAGTCCTTGGTGTCCCGAAAGGGGCAACCAAGGAAGAAATAAAAAAAGCGTACAGAAAACTCGCGATTCAGTACCATCCGGACAAGAATCCTGGCAACAAGGAAGCTGAAGAAAAATTCAAGGAAGCCACAGAGGCCTATGAAATCCTCGCCGACGATAAAAAGCGTCAGACCTACGATCAGTTCGGATTCGCCGGGGTGGAAGGCATGGGCGGCGGTGCCGGAGCACAGGATTTTTCCACGGTGTTCAGGGATTTTGAGGATATATTCGGCGATTTCTCCGGAATATTTGATTCGTTTTTCGGCGGAAGCGCGAGGCGTCGGTCCAAAGGGGAGGCCGCTGTTCACCGCGGTTCCGACCTCAGGTATGATCTGGAAATCACCTTCAAGGAAGCGGTATTCGGCACATCCAAGGAAGTTTCGTACATCAAAAACACTCCGTGTCAAGCCTGTCACGGTTCCGGTTCCGAGTCTGGAAGCGGGCGTAAGATGTGTCCGACCTGCGGTGGAAGCGGTCAGGTGAGGAGGAGTTCCGGCTTTTTCTCTATTGCCACGCCCTGTCCAACCTGCGGCGGCGAAGGCCATGTGATAGACAACCCGTGCAAAACCTGCGGCGGAAGCGGCCTTGCGAGAAAACAGCAGAAGATAAAGATCACCATACCGCCCGGTATGGAAAATGGTAAACGGCTTACCATTCCCAGCCAGGGCGACGCAGGACAAAACGGCGGCCCTCCGGGCGATCTGTTCGTATATATCCATATAAAGGCACACGAGTATTTCGAGCGGGACAACAACGATGTCTATTGCGTTATCCCGATTTCTATAACCCAAGCCTCGCTGGGTGCAGACGTCTTGGTTCCGACCCTCGATGAGAAAAAAGTGAAGGTGAAAATTCCACCGGGTACACAGAACGGAAAAATCCTCAGATTGAAAGGGGAAGGCATCCCATTCAGCCAGAACCCGGCCAGGCGAGGGGATATGTATATAAAAGTGATGGTGCAGATACCGTCTAAGCTCCCAAGCAGAGCGAGGGATCTCCTGAAAGAACTTTCCACTGTCCTGGGAGAAGAAGAGAATCCTCGGCCGGTACCTCTCAGCGAACTCAGGTAAACTCATAAACGGATAAGCGGTTTCTCGTTTGCACTGTCATGCTCCTGCGAATCCTGCCGATCATAGTAAAAACGATGAGGAGCATTCATGCAAAAAGTGTTTCTTCCCGCGTTTCCGCTGTTTTTTCTCTGTGTGCTCGTATTCGGCCAAAGCAATGTCCGAGAAGCGACTCCGGAGCTGAAACGGAAGCTGGACAAAGCCGGCAGGCTGGCCGTGGAAGAGATGGATTTCAACGGCGACGGAGTGCCGGATACATTCTATTACTATGAGAACGGCAATCTTGTGAGGCAGGAGGTGGACAGCAATTTCGACGGGAAAATCGATATATGGGTGTTCCTGAACAAGGGGGTGTATGTCCGGCGCTACGAGCGGGATAAGGATTTCGACGGGAAACCGGATATCATAAAGGACTACGACAGGAAATGAGCGGATATATCATAGGATTCCATGCGATAGAAGAGGCACTCAAGTTTAGCGGCAGAGGTGGAATCCTCTATCTGGCCAAGCGGGGAAAACGGTATGACGTGCTCGCTCACGCTGCTGCAGAATGCGGTGCGAAAGTTGTGGATGTTCCGGAGCACGAGCTCACCAGGCTCTGCGGGAATTCCGAGCATAGAGGGGTTCTTTTTCAACCGGCATCCCGCGAAGCGGGTAAACACAGGGACCTCGCCGAATTCCTGGCATCGGATCGCGAGGGGCCTCAACTGGTGGTGGTTCTAGACGAGATAACCGATCCGCACAACCTGGGAGCCGTTTTGCGGACCTGCGATCAGTTCGGTGTCGACCTCGTGGTCATTCCTCAGAGGCGTTCGGCGAAGGAAACGCAGACCGTCGTGAAAACCTCCTCCGGTGCCGCTTTATACGTTCCAGTCGTTATAGTTCCCAACATTCCCCGCGCCCTGGATCTGCTCAAGGAAAGAGGGTTCTGGGTGTACGGAGCGGATATGGAAGGCACCGCGCTGCCGAATGCCCGGTTCGATGTGAAATCGGTTCTCGTCATGGGAAGCGAGGGCAAAGGCCTCGGAAGGCTGATCCGCGAGCATTGCGATATGCTCGTGAGCATTCCTTCGAAAGGCCATGTGGATTCGCTCAATGTGTCCGTCGCTGCGGGGATTTGTATGTACGAAATCCGCCGCTTTCAGGGAATGTTCAATCTATAAAAAATTTTTTACCTATGTCCCGCCTGTACCACGCACCTTCGAACTGAATTTTTTCTACCGCCTCGTATGCGTGAAGATTGGCAGTGACGAGGGTTTTCCCAAATCCGACCACAGTGAAACAGCGGCCGCCGCCCGTATACAGATGGCCATCCTTTCCCCTGTACGTCGAGGCATGAAACACGAGCGCGTCCTTTTCCGGAAAATTCGGGATGGGGTGTACAGCGATTCCCTTCTTGTATTCTCCCGGATATCCCTGGCTCGCTACCACCACCCCGACGGTGAACTTGTGCGAAAGGTTCAGGGGGAACGTATCGATGTCTCCTTCCACTAAAGACTCCGTGAGATCGCCGAAATCCGACTCTATCGTGGGGAGGAGTACCTGAGCTTCCGGATCGCCAAAGCGCACGTTGTATTCGAGCACCTTCGGACCTTCTTTCGTTATCATGAGCCCGAAATAGAGCACGCCCTTATACTGTAGGCCTTCTTTTTTCATGCCGTCGTATGTCGGCTCTATGATTTCTTTTTTGATCCGCTCCATGAGCGGAGCATCGACCCAGGTGACGGGGCAGATCGCTCCCATGCCTCCGGTATTCGGTCCTTTGTCTCCGTCATGCGCCTTTTTGAAATCGGATGCACTTGGAAGTATGATGTGATGATTTCCGTCAGACAGGGCGAATACCGATATTTCGTATCCGGAAAGATATTCTTCGACCAAGAGGCTGTCGTTTTTGAGAATCGCCTTTCCGAAGTTGCCGAGCTCTTCGATATTTTCGGATTCGAGCACCCCTTTTCCTGCAGCGAGTCCGTTTTTCTTGATTACGACCCTATAGGGTTTGCTTCGTATGTAGTTCTCGAACGAGGCGATGTCGCCTGCTGCGAACTCCACTGAACGGGCCGAAGGAATGCCGTACCGTTGCATGAACTGCTTGGAAAAAATTTTGCTCGTCTCGAGTTGTGCGGCGTTTTTATGCGGCCCGATCGCTGCGATGCCCTCGCTGTTCAGCCGGTCCACCACTCCCTTTTCGAGCGGGCGTTCGGATCCTACAAATACGAGATCTATTTTATGGTTTCTGCACGCCTCGACGACAGAAACAGGATCGTCCGGGTCGGTATCCGGGAGGTTCGTGCCGAGCTCATCAGTGCCTGCATTGCCGGGAGCTATGAACAATCCGCAGATACACTTACTCTTAGAAAACATCCAGGTCAAAGCGTGTTCTCTCGAACCCTGGCCTAAAACAAGAACCTTCACAACATCCTCCTCACGATACCTATCACGTACGTTGTAATATCATATAGCATCAAGGAGTTCCCTGATGACTATGGGGTAATAGCGGTGTTCCAGATCGTGTATGGTTTTTTCAATAGTTTCAAGAGGTTCATCGCCGGTGCGGCGGAACCTCCGCTGCATGATGATGGGTCCCGTATCCATGCCGTAATCGACGTAATGGATGGTGATCCCCAATTCCTTATCTTCCGAACGAAAACTTTTTTCTATCCCGTGCGCTCCCGGATACTTGGGAAGGAGGGTCGGATGGATATTCACGATCCTCGACGGAAAGCTGTCTATGAGAAGCGGCGACAGCACACGCATGAATCCTGCGAGCGCTATGAGTTTCGTCTTTTGTGCCGCAAGCACTTCGATCATACGCTGTTCTACCTCCGCTTTGGTCCGCCCTTTGTACTCGAACAGAAACGCCGGTATATTCAGATTTCTCGCCCGTTGCAGAGCGTACGCCTCGGCGTTGTCGCAGATGAGACAGCACACTCTATGGCCAGATCCTTCGAGCCCTTCGGCCAGCGCTTGGAAATTGGATCCGTTCCCCGATGCGAAAACAGCGAGCTCAGCCACGGATCAATTCTCCGATGAATCTGAGCGGTATGCCGTGCAGCTTTCCTGTTTCCATCACTTTGTCCGCCCCTTCTTTGCGTGCGACCAAGGCTATTCCTATGCCCATGTTGAACACACGCCTCATCTCTGCCATATCCACCGATCCGTATTTTTGTATGGCGTCGAAGATCCACGGCACTTCCCAGTCGTACGAAAACCGCGGCGCGAGATGCTGTGGTATGACTCGCACGAAGTTCCCCACAAGACCTCCTCCCGTTATATGAGCGGCTCCAAGCACCTCACCTGTAGCTATGAGCGTAAGCAGCTCGCGCACGTAGATAAGAGTAGGAACCAGAAGCTCGGCATACGCCTTTTCATCTGTCTCCGGCACTGCTTTGCGCGCAAGCGAAAGGCCGTTGGAGTGGATTCCGGAGGAGGGAATGCCGATGATGATATCTCCGGCTTTCATGGCTCCGGTCTTGGGGAGCATGTCTTCTTTTTCTACAAGGCCGACGCAAAACCCAGCGAGATCGAAATCTCCGTCTTTGTACAAATCCGGCATTTCGGCCGTCTCTCCGCCTGTGAGCGTACACTCGGCGAGTTCGCATCCTTTTACGATGCCCTGAATGATCGGATGGAGCACGGATTCGTCGATCAAACCGCATGCCACATAATCAAGAAATGTCAGAGGTTTTGCTCCGCACACGATGAGGTCGTTCACATTCATAGCCACGAGGTCTATGCCTATGGTATCGAATTTTTTCAGCTTCTGAGCCACGAGGAGTTTCGTTCCGACGCCGTCTGTTGTCGACAGGAGGACGGGTTTCTTGTATGCGGTGGCATCGATTTCTATTCCTCCCGCGAACCCTCCTATTTCTCCGGATACCGCTTTTGATCTTATGTTCTTAATGAACTCTGCGAATCTGTCTCCCCGATCTATATCAACGCCGGAGGATGCATACGTTTTTCCCATGGATAGTTCTCCTCAGAACGGTTCGGATACGTTGACGGCATACTCCCCGCTGAAACAGCCGTAACAGTAGTGAGAGGATTGTATAACACAAGTTTTCAGGCTTTCAAGAGGGAGGAATTTCACGGAATCCGCGCCTACGAATCTGGCAATCTCTTCAGGGGTCTGCTGATTCGATATGAGCTCCGCCCTCGTAGGTATATCGATGCCGAAATAGCACGGCCATTTTATTTCAGGGGAGGAGAGTCGGATATGGATCTCTTTCGCTCCCGCCTCTCTCATGAGGCGCACGAGTATTTTGCTCGTTGTGCCGCGCACGAGGGAATCGTCTATAAGGATAATCCGTTTGCCTGCAATGGCTTCCCGTACCGGATGGAGCTTCATGCGGACTGCAAGCTCCCGTTGCGATTTGGTGGGCATGATGAAGGATCTGCCTGCATAATGGTTTCTCGTCAGGCCGAGATCGAAAGGGATGCCTGACGCCTCTGCATACCCCAGCGCTGCGCTGTTTCCGGAATCGGGGACCGGAATCACCACATCCCCTTCGACGCTGTCGCATGCGGCCAGAGCAGCGCCCATTCGTTTTCTCATCATATGGACAGAGGCATCGAATACCTGGGAGTCAGGTCTCGCGAAATAGATGAGTTCGAACACGCATTGGGCTCTTTTCTCCGCTTTTTTGAATATTCTGGATTGCACTCCCTGTTCGTTTATGAGCAGTATCTCCCCAGGATCCACGGATCTGTATTCTTTCACCTGAAGGATATCGAGGGCACACGTTTCTGATGCCACTATGGTCATGTCGTCCTTTTGCCCTATGAATAGCGGTCTGAAGCCGTGAGGATCCCGCATTGCATACAGGTTTTCGTTCTGGATCATCACCATGCTGTAGGCACCTTCCAGCTTGCAGAGGGTTTCGGTGAGCGCATCGTAGAAGCCGTTTTTTTGCGAATGCGACATGAGATGAAGGATAAGTTCGGTGTCCGACGTGCTTTGAAATATGGCGCCGCCCTGGAAAAGATTGTTTTTCAGGACCGTTGAGTTCGAGATGTTTCCGTTGTGAGCGAGCGCTATTTCTCCCTTGTTGCAGGTGACGTGGATCGGCTGCGCGTTTTCGATTCTATTCCCGCCCTGCGTTGAGTACCGCACATGACCGATTCCCACATTTGACATCCGTTCCCCTTCCAAGTATTTGCCGAGCACCGGACCTACCATACCGAGGTCCTTGTAGACGACAAGCTTGTCTTCCTTGTAGTACGCTATACCTGCGCTTTCCTGTCCCCTGTGCTGAAGCGAAAACAGAGGAAAGAACAGTTTTTCAGGTATGTTGATTTTTGAAGTGCTGAATATGCCGACCACACCGCAATGGTGGTGTAGGGAATCATCATCGATTTTCATGGCATTGTATATCACTTAGGGCATAAACAGTCAAGAATCGGCCGAAAATCAGGAATGCATCGCCTTATCAGTTCTCTCTGGTCGTTCGCTTCAGAGGTCCGCAGCTACCGGGCTCTGCGTTTTTCCCCGTTTGACCCTGATGATGGTGAAATTTCGCATGATCTTGATGAATTTGACGATGTTGTTATACCCTTCGAATACGGAGGAAAGGAAATCCTTGTTCTGCATACCCGCAAGCGTCTTAATGTTTCCTACGATCTCTGGTGCCGGTTTCTTCATATCGTGCACGATATCGAGAATATCCGATGCCAGTTGGTAATACTGGTTGGTTTCTTCTTCTATGATTTCCTTGACCCGCGCATTGATCGTCTCTACGAGCTTGTTCGCGAGAGGGGATATGGTTTTGCCGTTGTTCTGCTCTTCGATGTATTTTTTCAATACTGCGACCGAAGCTCTCCCTTTACCGTTCAGGGATTCCTCGAATGCCAAGAGTTTCGGTAAAGATTTTTCGCAGGCATAATATATATTTGTGAAGGTGTTTTGGAACGCCTTGTTTTCGAAGAAACCTTCCACGAGTATTCGCTTCACAGATTCTCTGATGGTTTTCTCGAATATTTCGACGAGGAATGTTTTGAGAATCTGGAGAGGTTTAATATAGATGAAAACCGAGAAACCGGCTTCGCGCAGCAGGGCGTTTTCCGTTTCGGAATAGCCGGCTATAGAGTGCAACCCTTTAGAACCGAAGAGCGCTTGGACTTCCTGAACGACGGAATTCTCGTGCTGTTCCCGCTGTATCTGTTCCAGATTCTGATTGAATTCCCTCGCCAGCTTCTGTAGGTACTTCTGCACATAGGCTTTTTTTTCTTTGTCGATGGACGGTTTGAAGTATGGATCCTCCCTTATGATCCGGATGAGGTGCAGAAGTATCTGTGGGGTGAGTTGTTTGGTCAGTATTTTCTCGATCCTCTGGAAGAGTTTGAAAAGCTTGTTCTGTATCTCTTTCGTGTCTCCTGAGGTAATCCG
>CAZWAS010000046.1:0-28755 GCA_964631915.1 uncultured Spirochaetales bacterium
AATATTTTTCAACTTATTTGCTTAGTGAAACGATAAAAATAGATAAATAAAAATAATTTAAATTGACAATCGATAATAATATGCTATAATAATTTGACAAATAAATATAAAAAAATACAAAAAAATAGATATCATTGATGTAATGATATACATTTTTTGAAAAAGGAGAAAACTCATGAGAAAAACTGTTTTCATGCTCTGTACTGCTGCGCTTGCTTTGTTCCTTATCATGCCTACTTTCAGCGGCGGGAAGCAGGAAGCGAAGAAATGGGTCATCGGCAAGATCCCTATCACTATGGAAGCGAACTATCATCAAGCCCATGTGAAGCATCTGGTCAAGTATGCGAAAGACACGTTTGGGGCAGAAGTGACGGTCATCGACAGCGAGTTCAAGTCCGATGTGGCTTTGAATGCAGTGGAGACTTTCATATCTAAAAAGGTCGACGGCATCCTCCTCCACACGGTCGATGAGAAGGTCATAGACCAGGCGGTTAAGGAGAGCCACAAGGCGGGCATTCCCATAACCACGTTCTACATCCCCTCTGCTTCGCGCATCGCTCCGCACCTGCAGATCAACGAAGCGAAAACCTCCTTTCAGATGGGTGTGGAGGCAGCCAAGAAATGGAAGGAATTTTATCCCGGTAAACCTATCTTCATCGGTGTCATAGATTACCTCACCGTGGAAATTGTACAGAAGCATAGAACTGGCCCTTTCATCGAAGGTGTGAAATCGGTGGACCCGAACGCGAAAGTGGTGAGCAAGCTCGAAGGGAGCGCGAACGTGCAGAAATCTATGGCAGCGATGCAGGATATGCTCCAGGCGCATCCCGAAGTCAACGTCGTGTATGGCGCGAATGCGGATCACGCACTCGGCGCTCTTGCTGCGCTCGAAAATGCCGGCCGCGGAAAAGCTGTGAACGGGAAACCGCTGACCGAAATAGTGGTCGGAACCGATGCGACGGAAGGAGAACTGCTCAAGGTATACGATCCATCATCCGCTATGAAAATCACCCAGGGTCTTCAGCCTGCGGTCAATGCAAAAGCGGAAATGGATCTGCTTGCGAAAGTCATCAAGGGTGAAACGCCGAGAGACAAATGGCTCGAGATCGAAACATACGATCTGTTCATAAGCTACTATTCGACGCCTATCGATGAAGCGCAGAAATTCCTGTCCGAACAGTATTTTTCCACTCTCGATCTGAAGAAAGCGATCGAATCAAAAGGAAAGTGATCGGGGAGACATAAAATTGAAGAGAGGTACTTCCTGTTACGGTAGGCCTCTCTTTTTTCGATGAACCAATATTATCCGTACCATTAGAGAAGGCGTATGAACCGTATAGGCAAGACTTTCGATTTTCAGAAGCTCGTGCTTCTCGGAATTCTCATCCTCCTCATGGTGACTGCATCGCTCCTCACTCCCAAATTCCTCACGTCCGCGAATATAGTGAACGTGTTCATGCAGACAGCGATGATTATGCTTACCGGTTCTGCCGTTACGCTGCTGATGATATCCGGGAATTTCGATTTATCCGTCGGTATGGTTCTCGCGCTTACAGGCGTCATGTATGCATTCATGAGCAAGAACAGCATTCCGACAGGTGTTTCTATAGTGCTGGCCACGCTCATCGGAACAGTATTCGGTCTGCTCAACGGCCTTCTGGTTGCGAAGCTTAATATAACTCCGGTCATAGCCACGTTGAGCACCATGTATGTGGCGCAAGGGCTGGCATTCATAGTAGCCTGGATCGACGGCGGAGCGAATATCACTTCCGGACTTCCTCTGGATTTCGAGGCACTCGGAAGGACGATGGTAGGTTCCGTCCCGCTCTTCCTCATAATTGTGACTGCGATAATACTGATATTTTTCTTTCTGTTCGCCAAGACGAATCTGCGGAAATACGCATTCGCCATAGGATGTAATAAGACGGCAGCGGTTCTTTCCGGAGTACGAACAGGAGCCATCGTGATTCTTCTGTACGTGCTCGTAGGCACGCTGACCGGTTTCGGCGGTGTCACGTTGGCTTCGCGCATGGGGTCCGGTTCCCCGCGCGTCGGATCGGGTTTTGAATTCGATGTCATCGTAGCGGTGGTGCTCGGTGGTACGAGCATTTACGGCGGAGAAGGATCGTTCATAGGCATGATTCTGGGCGCTTTCATCGTCGGATTCGTGGGGAATACCCTTAACCTCCTCGATGTTCAGTTTTTTTATCAGATTGTCCTCAAGGGACTGATTCTGGTCGGAGCGGTTCTCCTTGACAGAAAGATCAAGGAGAAATTTACGTGAAAGAGGAACCCGGAATGCAGGAAACAAGACACGATACATTGATGGAAATAAGGAACATTTCCAAGTATTTTCCCGGAGTAGTGGCTCTGAAAGATATCAGTTTTGATATACGCAAGAGCACGGTTCACTGCATCATCGGCGAGAACGGAGCGGGAAAGTCGACCCTCATCAAGATTCTCACAGGGGCGCTTAAGCGGAACGAAGGGACTATCATGCTCAAGGGGAAGGAGTACAACCCCCGCAGCACCAGGGATGCCATGAACTCGGGCATGAGCGTGCTGTTTCAGGAATTGAACGTCGTGGATCAGCTCACTGTGGAGCAGAATCTGAGCCTGGGGAAGGAACGGATCAGGTTCGGCATCATACGCAAGGATTCGGAGCTCGTGGAGAACGTGTATGGGGTCCTGCAGAGCCTCGATCCCTCCATATCCCTCCAGCAGAGAGTTGCAGACCTCAGTTTCGCGCAGAAACAGATCGTGGAGATAGCGAAAGCCATATCTTCCGAATCGGAAATCATCATCATGGACGAACCGACAGCGGCGATTTCCGAAGAAGAGACGACCCGGCTTTTCAGCATTATAGACCAACTGAAACAGCGGAGTGTGACGGTCATTTACATAACCCACAGACTGAACGAGATATTCAGAATAGGGGATTACGTAACGGTGCTTCGCGACGGAACCATGATAGGAACCAGGAGTATCAAGGAACTTTCGACTGCATGCAAGGATGAGGTGGAATCCTGCGCCGAGCTCATCAAAATGATGCTGGGCAAGATGGTAGTCGAACACTATATCCCCGGCCCGGTCGACGAACGGACGAAAGTTCTGGAACTTAAGAATGTTTCGACGGATAAGCTCAAGGATATCAACTTCGAGCTCTACAAGGGGGAAATACTCGGATTTTACGGCCTCATAGGAGCGGGCAAGACGGAGATTGCGAAAGCGATATACGGCATAGGCAGGAAAAGCGGAACCATGCTCTTATGCGGCAAAGAAAAAAAGATCGACAATCCCTTCAAGGCGATCCGGTGCGGCATAGCCATGGTGCCAGAGGAACGGCGGTCGGAAGGGCTTTTTGCCAAGCTTTCGATCCGAGAGAACATTCCTGTTATGAATATTAAGAGCATTTCCCGGTACGGAATCTTCAGCACGGCAAAGGAGCGGTCCATCGCACGGATGTTCATAGAGAAGCTGAAGATAGTGGCGAAAGACGAAGATCATAACGTTCTAAAGTTGAGCGGAGGTAATCAGCAGAAGGTAGTTCTGTCGAAATGCCTGAACGCCGATTCCGCTATTCTCATGCTCGACGAGCCGACACGCGGCATAGACGTCGGTGCCAAAGAGGAGATACACAACCTTATTCGCGATCTGTCCCAAACCGGAAAATCAATCATCGTTTTCTCTTCGGAGCTTCCCGAAATACTGAATCTCTGCGACAGAATCGTTCTGTTGTACGAAGGCAGGGTAGTGAAAACGATACGAAATGGAAAAGACATCGACAGCGAAAAAATAATGCACCTGGTGACCGGGGGGGTGGAAGTTCGATGAAACCTACCATCGCAGCAGGAGCGAAAAGCAAATTCGGTATGCAGCGCATCGTTCTCCTGCTTTTCCTTGTTCTCATTTTTCTCATATTTACGATACTGAACGGCAATTTCATAGGGGGAGCGAACCTGATGTACATCCTGAGGCAGTCCTCCTTCGTGCTCATGACTGGATGCGCGGTGACGCTTCTGATGATAGCGGGATACCTGGATCTGTCCGTGGGGAGCACCGTGGCGCTTACGGGCGTCGTGTTCGCGTTTTTCAGCAAAGGCGGGATCATGCCTACCGGTATTGCCGCTCTCATCGCAGTGGCCGTCGGGCTCATCATCGGATTTTTCAATGCGGTCATGGTGGTGAAGCTCAAACTCACCCCGTTTATCGCGACCCTCGGAACCATGTACATCGGCAGGGGTCTATCCTTCCTTATTACGAACGGTCTGGTCATACGCGACGACCTTCCGGAAAATTTCACCTTCCTCGGCCAAAGCGACATAGGCCTTATTCCTCTTTCTCTCGTGATACTGGCGGTACTTGTGTTTATTTTCGTATTCCTCGAAAAGAAATCTTTTCTGGGCAAGTATTCCGTGGCATTGGGAGGGAACAAAACCGCGGCGATGTTATCGGGTATCAATGCGGATTTCGTGGCCATGCTCCTGTACAGCATCGTAGGGCTCATTGCTGGTTTCACCGGCATCATGATGGCTTCGAGGCTTGGAGTCGGCGATCCCAATATCGGCGTCGGATTCGAGTTCGATGTAATCATAGCAGTCATTCTCGGTGGCACGAGCCTCGCAGGAGGAGAAGGTTCCATCATCGGTATGGTGATAGGAGGCATCACCATTGGAGGGCTGGGTCAAGGGCTTAAGCTGCTGAATGTGTTCACGTTTTTTCAAAGCATCGTGAAAGGAGTAGTCCTTGTTGTTGCAGTACTCCTGGATCAGAGGCTCAAAAGTGGTTTCAGACAGAAATCCGGTGTTCCGAACCAGAAAAAATAAGGAGGTAATTGGGAATGCACATCGTAGGAATCGATATAGGAACCACGGGCGCAAAGGCTGTGATATTCGATCAGACCGGGAGAGTCGTTGCGAGCGGCTACAGGGAGTATGCGTGTACCTATCCCCGTCCGAACTGGGTGGAGCAGGACGTTGACCTCATCGTAGCCGAATCTATGGAGGCAGCGAAGGATGCGGTGAGCGGAAACGGCATCGATCCTAAAGACGTGGGTGCTATATCGTTCTCCGCTCAGCGGTGCTGCACCATCGTTGTGGACAAGTCCGGCCACCTTGTGAGGCCCATGATCTCGTGGCAGGATAACCGTCCTGTGGGAGAAGTCGAACTCATCAAAGCATCGATACCTACGTCCGAATTTTACCGGATCACGAGTCTCCCCCTAAATACCACATGGATGATAGCGAAAATACTGTGGATCAGACGTAATGAGCCGGAATCCTGGAAACGGATGGCGAAGATCGTACAGCTGCAGGACTATGCGCTCAAGGCATACGGCTGTCCCGATTTTTATGACGATTATTCAGATGCAGGTTTTTACGGTTTGTGGAACCCCTACACAATGAACTGGGACGAGAGGCTCCTTGGCATAGTAGGCATAACGCGTGACAATCTCCCCCTGACCGCGGAATCGGGAAAACGGGTCGGGAGGCTCTCCCGCGAAGCAGCTGCGAAAACCGGCCTTGCGGAAGGAACGCCTCTCTGCGTCGGCGTGGGGGATCAGAACAGCGCAGCCGTGGGTGCGGGAATAATCGAAAAAGGATACCTTTCGGTATCCCTCGGCACAGGAGGGCTTGCGGCTGCCTTTCTCGACCAACCATTCAACGATCCGAGGGGCATGACCATGGTGACCAACCACGCGATCAAGGGGAAATGGCAGCTCGAAGGGCTTCAGGCGGGCGCTGCGAGTGTGTTCAGATGGTTCAGAGACGAGATCGCTACGCTCGAGAAGGCATACGCCGCGGAGGCCGGGGAAGATGTATATGGGCTTCTCAACAGAATGGTGGAAAAAGTTCCTCCTGGTTCGAAAGGGCTTATCCTTCTTCCTTACTTCGCGAGTGCAACAACGCCTCGATGGAACTCCTATGCTCGAGGCATCCTCGCAGGCATGACCTTCGCTCATGACAGGAACTGCATGGCCAGGGCATTTATGGAAGGTATTACCCTTGAAGTGAAAGACATGTTGCAAGTGCTTCTCAATTCAGGTGTGAGGATTTCCACCATCCATATACTTGGTGGGCCAACCAAATCTGAGATATGGAACCAAATGCAGGCGGATGTGTACGACAGTACGGTGCACACGCTGAAAAACGCTGACGCCGCAGTGTTAGGAGCTGCGATCGTTGCTGGTGTAGGAGTCGGCATGTTCAAAGATATACCGGATGGAGTGCGGAAAATGGTGTCAGTGAATAAATCGTATCTGCCGGTCAAAAAACATGTGGATGCGTACAGGGAATTGTACGACATCTACTGCAGAATATACGAAGGACTCGAAGAAAAAGAAGTATTTCGTCTGCTCGCGAAGTTTCAGGAACGATAGAACAGCGATGACAGCGTTCGCACAGGAGAATAAAGAATGACACACCGTGAGCGCGTTATGCTTTCGTTGGCTCATAAAGAACCGGACAGAATTCCTATCGACCTGTGGGGGTCGGCGAGCAGAATTTGTAACGACCTTTATTTCAAGATCGTAGAGTATATGGGGTGGAAGAATCTCGGTCCGTGTGTCAAAGCGAGCAGATCCGGTGATTATGTCGACGAACGGGTATCGGATATGGTGGATTCCGATTTTCGGCATACGAATGTGGGAAAACCGAAGAATTTCAGAAACTACGTGAACAGTGAGGGGTACTTGATAAACGAATGGGGATACGGGTCTATGGTTGTCGGAGACGATGCTGTTGTCGCGTATAATCCGCTTGCAGATGCAGAACCTGACGATATCGAAACATATCCCTGGCCGGATCCCTACGATCCGGGGAGAACCGAAGGAGTCGAAGATCAAGTGAAGGCATGGCACGAAAACACGGATTACTTCATAGCTACCACTTCCGTTGTTTCCGGGCTCATGATCGACATAGGCCCGTACCTCCGCGGATTCGAACAGTTCTTTGTCGACCTGTATCTGAACAAAGAATTTGCGCACAAACTCATAGGTAAGCTTACAGATGTACTTATAGAAATGCATGTTCAGTTTCTCAAGCCCATAGGTCTTTTCGTGGATTCGGTCGAATTTTCGAGCGACCACGGCATGCAGGATAGGCCCCTCGTTTCTCCGGCGCTCTACAAAGAGTTTTTCAAGGAACCGTATGCCAGGCTATTCAGGGAAGTGAGAAAAGTAGCTCCCAACGCGAAAATATTCATGCATACCTGCGGATCGGTCCGGGAACTCATACCCGATTTCATAGAAATCGGTGTAGATGTGTTGAACTCCCTTCAGCCGAAAGCACGAGGCATGGATTCGTTTCAACTGAAAAAGGAATTCGGCAGTGAATTGGTGTTCCACGGAGGATTGGATATTCAGGGAGGAATCAACGGAACGGTCGAAGAAGCTGTAGAAGAGGCGAAAAGACGGATCGATGCATTCGCTCCAGGCGGCGGATACATATTCGCTCCGTCGAATCATTTCATGCAGGATGTACCGCTTGAGAATTTTCTTGCAATTTATCAAACGGCAAGGGAGTACGGACGGTATGATGTCCGCAGAGCGACGGAAAAAGGGAAGGAATAGGTATGGAAAAGTTCGAATTTTATAACCCGGTTCGTCTCGTATTCGGGCCCGGTGAAATAAAGCGAGTTGGGGAATTAGCGAAGAGTCTAGGGAAAAAAACGCTTGTGGTGTCTTACAAAGATCCCGGCGTTCTTTCGCCCTGGCTCGAAAAGGTCTCAACATCGCTCGAAACAGTGGGAGTAGGATGTTCGACATGCTTCGAGATATCCGCGAATCCTACGCTGGAACAAGTGAGGAAATGCGTAATGGCTGCGAAAGAAAACAAAGTGGATTTCATTATTGGTATGGGTGGCGGGAGTGCGATGGACGCTGCGAAGATCGCATCTGCAGGCGTCCTCTATAAGTACGATCTTTGGAATATGATCGTGGCGCGGCACGATAAAATTATAGCAATCCCTCCCGAACAGGCTTTGCCCACGCTCATGATTCCAACACTCCCCGCCACGTCGAGCGAAATGAATTGCGGTGCAGTGGTGACGAACGAGAAGACTCTGGAAAAGTCGTATGTGTTCCATCCTTGCCTGTATCCGAAGATATCGATCCTCGATCCGGAAATCACTGTGAATCTTCCTCCTTATCAGACCGCGTGCGGTGCTGCGGATGCGATATCGCACGTTATGGAGCTGTATCTTAACGGAGTAGACGACACGCCGCTTCAGGACAGACTGATGGAAGGAATCGTCACCACAATTATGGAAGAAGTAAGAAAGGCTCTTGCTGATCCAGGAGATATCCGTGCAAGGGCTCACCTTCAGTGGGCTGCCGTTGTTGCGTGGAACGGATGGACGATTCCCGGTACTGCCTCCGCCACTCCCATGCATATGCTCGCCCATGTGCTTTCTGCCAGATACAATCTGACGCATGGGACGACTTTGTCCATCATCATGCCCGCATGGATGAAATATTTTTACCGATATAGGATCGAACGGTATGTTCAGTTCGCACAACGCGTACTCGGGATGCAGACTGTCGGGAAAAAACCAGAGACGGTGGCTGTTCAGGCTATCGATGCCTTTGAAGAATTTCTGAAGGAGATCGGTGTGGAAACTCGGTTGTCCCAGAGGAACATACCCGAACGGAACATAGATGTTTTTACTGAGGATGTGGTGAAAATCGCATTCACAGCGGACGGAAAGCTTCAGGCACGTCCGCCCGCTACAAAAGAAGATGTAAAGCGCGTATTCAAGCTTGCGTATTGATAGAAACTTTATAGCGATGAGTAACTGGAATCAGGAGGGAAAACGATGACAAAAGCGGAACGGGTGCTCAGGGTAATAGAGAGGAAAGAGGTGGATTTTCTGCCGAGCATGATCACGTTTGCGGACAGAACCCGCGATGAGGCCATACACAAAGCGCTGAAACTGCCTACCGAACAGAGCTTGGATGATTATCTGCAAAACCATCTTATCATCAGTCTTATAAAGGCGGATTATCCTTTGTTTTTCCGGAACGATCTGAAGTTGATGAAAGAGCTCGAGCAGGAAGGATACTGCAAAGTGGATACTGAAGGAAAGGTGGTCTACGACAGCTGGGGTATGGGAGTGAAGATAGGGGAGGATGGATTCTTCGCTGTATTTAATCCGCTGGAAAAAAAGCTCGACAGGAAATTCGCGGAAAAGTGGATGCCTCCCCGAATCTGGGATGCGGTAACTGCGGATACCATGGCAGAACGAGTGAGGAAGTGGTCGCCGCCGGATCCTGACCATGCAGGTAACTATGCCTGGATGAAACGGGACAAGGAGACATACGGCAAAGATTACTTCGTGTTCCCCTCAGGCTATTTCGGAATATACGAACGTGGCTACGGAATGATGAGCATTCCGGAGCTTTTTGCGAACATGGGGGAGAATCCGAAACTTGTCGGAGAGCTCTTGGACAAGATCACGGACTATAAGGTGGAAGTGGCAAAACGGATCGTGAAGCTCGGATTCAAGGCAGGTCATATGGGGGACGATCTCGGAACACAAGTGGGACCGTTTTTCTCGCCCAAGATGTTTAAGGAAATAGTGAAACCGCGAATCAAGCGGCTTTGGCAGGTGTACAAGGATGCAGGGATGTACATGATGCTGCATTCGTGTGGGTGTGTAACGGCTTTTTTGCCCGATCTGATCGAAATAGGGCTCGACGTGATAGAACCAGTGCAACCGTGCATGAATTTGGAGTATATCAAGAAGGAATACGGAAAGGATCTCATATTCTGGGGCGGGATCGACACGCAGACCGTATTGCCTATGGGGACGCCGCAAGAAGTGCGGGAACTCGCGAGAAAGACAATCAGGATATTGGGGCAAGGAGGAGGGCATATAATAGGCCCAGCCCAGGAGATCATGAAAGATGTGCCGCTCAAAAACATAGTAGCGTTGGTCGAAACGATTGTCGAGGAACGTGCAGCTATAGTCGGTCGTTGATTGTGTGTATAATATTCCCATGCACAGCCTCGAAGCGAAATGGTTCCGAAGCATGGGCGATATAGACAGGGATGCATGGGATGCGCTGGCGAAGCAGTGGGGGAATCCCGTTTTGCTCTGGTCTTTTCTGAATCTGCTCGAATCCTCTGGGAGCATATGTCCCGAAACCGGGTGGATACCGCTGCATTTTACCCTGTGGAAAGGAGATTCTCTGGAAGCAGCGGCTCCCCTGTATATAAAGACTGCGAGCGAAGGGGAATTCGTGTTCGATTGGGTCTGGGCGGAAGCGGCAGAAAAGCTCAGACGGCCGTATTATCCGAAACTCGTTGGCATGATTCCCGCGACACCTGCGGTGGTGTATCGGCTTCTCTCCCGCCTGGATGCGGATATTCCTCGCTTGACCGAACGCTTTGTGCGTGAAGCCGAAACGTTCTGCAAAAGGAGCGGATTGACTTCTCTCGCATTTCATTTTTGCGATCCCTTGTGGGCGGCTTTCCTCCCCCGCGATCGGTTTTTTCCATGGAAACATACGGATTTCATGATGCATCCCTCCTGGTTTTTCTCCTGGGAGGATTATCTGCGCGGATTTTCGAAGACCAGGAGACGCAGTATCAAACGGGAGTACGAATCGGTGAAGGCGCAGGGACTCACGCTTGCTATGATACCCGGCAGAATTGCTCCAGTATCATTGTATCCTCTTATGTGGGAATATTACTGTGCCACTACCGACCGGTACGGCCCATGGGCAGCCAGATTCATGAATCGCGGTTTTTTTCTGAAACTACGAGAGGCGCTGCCCGATAATCACCTGTTCTGCGCTGCATACGAGCAGGAGGGGGAGGCTCCTGTGGCTCTTGCCCTTTTCCTGTGCGATGAACGGAATTTGCTCGGCAGGTACTGGGGCGCCCGCAGGTTTTATCCCGATCTCCACTTCAGCGTGTGCTACTACGAACCGATCCGGTGGGCTATAGAGCACAAGATTGAGAACTTCGATCCCGGTATGGGTGGGGACCATAAGGTTCGCAGGGGGTTCACAGTGAGGATGCACGAATCCTTCCATCGGTTTTTCGATCCTGTTATGGAAACGGTGTTTGTCGGAAATATCGAAAAAGTCAACGCCTATGAGGAAGCAGCCGCTTCAGCGCTCCGCGGCGATTTAGCATAACGGCACAGTTTGTCTCGTTAAAGAATGGTGAGTCTTCCGTCAGAACTATTAATTCTTCATCAGAAAATGGAATTTCGAATCCGTTTTTATTGACTCCACGGAACGTATCGGATATACAGGTCTCATCATAAACGCTCAAAGGAGAAAAAGATGAGAAGAATAAGCGTATTATTATTTCTTGGATTGGCGATAGCCGGTTTCGTGTTCGCCGAAGATGCAAAAAACTCAGAGCTCTACACAAAGACGAGTCTCGGATACAATCTTTCGGGAAGCGTCATGGATCCTCTCAGCATCGGCAATTTCAGTTTTAGCAAAGTGAGAGTCGGTCTCAAAACGAATCTGGCGGAACGGTTAAGCCTCCTCACCGAAGTGGATCTCCGTTACGGAGAGCTCAGACTCGCTCTGTTCGAGATTACGCCTATCGACAACCTTACATTTACAGGCGGAAAAATATTCAAGAATTTTGCTTCGCAGGAATGGGCGTACGGCGGCGGCAGATACCTCGGCCTTGGAGCCAAATACAATTTTGGCATAGGCTATGTTTCCGCCCAGATAGGAAGCGAAGTCGACTACAAATAGCCGCTGCTACAGGAGCAGCCGCTTATACGCTTTCCGGTATCACCTACAACCCTCAGCAGTCCGCGCTGAAATTGCAGCCTGCGGTTGTTCTTAAACCCATAGCGGGCGACACGATGAAACTCGATGCAGGTGTGAACGGAGAAATTGCGCTCAACTTGCCGGCAGGCACCGCTGGCTTGCTCAATGCGGATGCGTTCGTATCCTTTTTCATCTACGGCTTCACGGTGTTTGCCGATTATACGATAAAGAACATAACCGATTCGTCTTTGAGCATGGAGGTACTCGGTCAGCTCACCTACGCTCTGGGACCCTTCAGCCCTACTACCTATGTCATGGGTAATAACCTCACAACGAACGCCAACCTCACATGGGGCATCGAGCTTCCGTTCAAACTCACGAAGGATCTCGTGATATGTCCTTCGTTTTCCTACGGCATTCTCGGTAACAACTACTTCAACGGAAAGGCAAACGACTGGACGTTGGGTCTGCGCTTTGACTACAACGGAAGCGTCAAGTTTTAACAAACCCGCAGCGGTTTACACAGCCGCCTTACGGTTAGGATTTCATTCCATTTCCTTCTTTCTTCCACCCCTTCACGGGGTGGTCTGTTTTTCGAGGCAAGAGGATTCAAGGTTATTGAATGGCACGTAGCATAATGATTTCACTGCGACGGGTTTCGGGAGGCATTCCTCGAAGATGAAGTCTCATGGGTCGCTGTACTGTTTGCTCCGTAGCCGCTCATTTCAGGCTTTCCAGCCAATTGAACGCCTTTTCGATATAGGTATCCCAGAACGCCCAGTTGTGGATGCCGGGACCTTCCGTATACTCGTGCCTGAAGCCGATATGCGTCAGGTATGCGTCGAAACTTCTGTTTTCAGCTAGGAGGAAGTCCTCGGTACCGCACGCCATATAGACATTCGGGCGGTGTGCCCCGCTGTCCACAAGCTTTTTCGCAAGGGCTTTCGGATCGATGTCGCTGCCGATGATCTTTTCCGGGTCGCCGAAAACATGCATATAGTACGCCGGCGAAGCGATCCGGTTGTCAGGCTGCTTGATAATGTCGGCGATATTGTCGGTGATCAGCGCACTGGACAGCGCGATAATGTTGCCGAACACGTCGTTGTGCTTCAATCCGTTACGGATCGCAGCGTAACCACCCATCGATAGGCCGCCGAGCGTTGTATCTTCCCTTTTCTCGGAGATCGGGAAAACCCTGCGGGTAAAGTCGATCAATTCCTTGCATAGGTACTGTTCGTACAGCGCATCGATGGACTCGTCGTCCAGATAGAAGCTGTTTTCACCGGAAGGGCAGAACACGGCTATATTGTACAGCATCGACAGTTCCTCGATTCGCGAGCCCCGGAGCCAATCTCCGTGGCCTCCCGAAAAGCCATGCAGGAGATAGACGGAGCGGAAGGGCTTGCTCTTATCGAACTTCGGGAATCCAGGGATCTCCTTCTCTTCAACGGGGATGATCGCCGTAATGGGTGTTTGCCGGTGCAGGGCATTTGAAAAAAAGGTTATTTCGAAAATTGCCATGATATCGACCTCCTCTATGGTGATTACAAATAGGCAAACGGTTCCTTTGCTTCGACAAAGGTGACCGATAGGCCGGGTACGAGCGGCTTCAGCCATTCCGCCATATACTTCATACCCCACTCCTCGCTGCGCTCATGCCCGATTATCAGGAGGGCTTTATTGAATCCCAACATATGAGCATCGTTCACATAGGCGCAGAGCGTCCATTCCGTGATCTCGCCACAAACCATAACGTCGATGTTTTGTGCTCGCATGAGTTTCATAGGCATCTCTTCCACGCCGAGACCCAGACTGCCGCCTCCCACAAGGATACCGATGCGCGAGCAGACCATATCGGGGTCGCCCACTATCTGAACGACATCCATACAGAGTCTTTCTTTAAAGTATGCGGCCAATTCCTTAAGCGTTGTCTGCGGGATGACGTATACATTGTTGAACTCGGCTTCGAAATCGATGTTTCCGCGGTCAGAGAACGGTGAGCTGGCAGCGGCACCGACCGCAGCGTATCCTTCCCACTGTAGTTCTTTGCGCAGACCTTCAAAGATTCCGTCGGGCTTCATCATGTGCATTTTGTCGTGAAAGCGCCAGACGACGATGTTGTTTTCCTCCAATAGCCGTTTTTTTTCGATATAGACAGGATCGTTTGTAAGCCAGTCCGTGGTATCCCATCCTGTGAAATATGTCGGTTCATGAGTAATGATCATATTTGCACCGCGTTCAACGGCTTTTCTGATGACGTCAACGTTCGCCATAAAGGTCGTGACAATGCCGGTCACCTCCGTGTCGGGCGCACCGGAGATATAGATGTCGCAGGTGCGCTCCATCTCCGTCGTAACCTTTGAATATGCTGTGATTGCCTCAACAACCTGATATGCTTTCATACATGCACCTCATTTACCAATTGTTAACCCTTGACTGCGCCGACGACAACTCCCTTGATCAGGTACTTTTGCAGAAAGGGGAAGATGATCAGAATCGGGAGGATGCCGATAACGGCCAGTGCCATTCTTATACCTGTGCTCGGCAGTGCGATTATTTGACCGGCTGTCAGTTGAGCACCCTGCGATGAAGTGAGGAACTGGATGTTGTCCATCATCCTCATCAAGAGGTTTTGTATGCCGTAGAACTTGGGTTTGCTTATGTAGTACAACGCATTCGTCCAATCGTTCCAATACGCGAGACCAGTGAACAGACCGGCCGTCACGCTGACGGGTACAGCCAACGGCAACATGATGTTGAAGAGTATCTTCATTTCGCTGGCGCCGTCGATCTGTGCCGACTCGATGAGCGCCAATGGCACATTGTTTTTGAAATAATTCCTGACCAGCAGCACGTTGAACGCCGTCAGGAGATAGTTTGGTATGATAAGGGCCCATATGGTGTCATTTATATGGAAGAGTCGTGTCCACATCATATATGCCGGTACGATACCGCCGGAAAATAGCATGGTGAAAAACACCAGGAACGCGAAGACATTACGGAGTTTGAAATCCGGCCTGGACATCGGATACGCCAGCATCGTCGTAACGATGAGGCTGACGACTGTCCCGACGACGGTCACGAAGATTGAAATCCCATAGGATCTGAAGATGATTCCAGCCTGCTGTATCATGTAGTGGTAAGAGTCAAGGCTCCACTTTGCGGGGAAAAAGCTGTAGCCGTTGCTGACAAGCGCTCTTTCGTCCGTGAACGATGAGACGATGATCAACACAAACGGGAGCAGCGCACATACTGTCAAGATAAACAGCAGAAGCAGCGCGAATATTCTAAAATATTTTTCCCCTCTTGCTTCGAGCTTTCCCATTTTAATCCACCTCCATCAGAATAATACGTTTTCCGAATCCGTTTTTCGTACAATGGTGTTTGCCCCCATGACAAGCACAAACCCGATGACCGATTGGAACAGCCCGGCCGCGGACGACATTCCCACGTTTCCGTACTGCATCAGGCCTCTATAGACGTATGTATCTATTGTCTGGGTTACATTGAACAACATACCGGAATTCATCGGCACCTGATAGAACAATCCGAAATCCGAGTTGAACAGTCTGCCTACCGATATGAGGACCATCAGGATGATCGTCGGTTTCAGGTGGGGGAGCGTGATGGAAAAGATCTGTCGCAGTTTTCCCGCGCCGTCTAACCGTGCCACCTCGTAAAGCCCCTTGTCGATACCCGCGATGCTGGCGATGTAGACGATGGACGAGTAGCCGGCACTTTTCCACATTTGGACGGATACGAGTATATAGGGCCAATAGCTGGCTTCAGTATACCAACTCACGCTTTTTTTCCCAAAAGCGCTCAGAACATGATTTATGAGCCCTGTTTCGGGGTTAAGAAAGGCATATACAAGGTAGGCTACGATGACCATGGATACGAGGTTCGGCAGGATGAGAGCTGCATGGTATACCTTCGAGCAGACATATTTTGTCACTTCGGCCATCAGAATAGCGATGAATACCGCGAATATTGTCCCGAGCAAAATAAAGGCGATATTGTAGAGAACAGTGTTGCGAATCATAACCCACGCGTCGTTCGTCTGAAACAGGAATTTGAAATTGTCGAAACCGCACCATGGGCTTAAAAAGAGGCCTTTGGCATAATCCAGTTTCTTGAAGGCAATGAAGATCCCCAGCATGGGGATATAGTTGTTGATCAGCAGATAGGCGAGACCTGGGACGGCGATGAGGAAAAGCGACAGGTTTTTCTTAAACGCTCTGTTTTTCTTACTTTTCATCATCAGCTTCTCCTTCCGAAACGGCTGTCTCGAACTAGAGGCAGCCGCATTTCAACCTCGTTTACCTTTTTTTGTTTTGCATCCAGGCGTCAAGCTGTTTCTGTTTCTCGGCGATAACCTTGTCGATGCCTGCATCTTTCAAAGCCTGATTGAACTTCGGCAGAACGCTGTTCGGATCGAGACTGCCGCTTTCAAGACCGGGATAGTACTGCCTGACGACATTCGTTATTGCAGTCATTTCATTGATCACTTTCGTCGCGTCGAACGTGAAGCCGAAATATGGCGAGCGCTCGGCTGTCTTTGTCATTGCAATGGCGGCAAGGATGCTCTTGTAGCTGTCTTCGGTCTGAGGAGCCATGACCCACTGAAGCGACTGCGATCCGACGACGCCGCTGCAGAGGTAAGCCGTGTACGGCACCGTGTTGGCGTCAAGGCCGTCCGGGAATTTGACGACATGTTCACTGACCTTTACATAATCTTCATTTTCGATGCCGAACAGGAGCGTATTGATAACGAACGGATCCGTGTAGAGGATATTCAGAAACTTGACTGTAGCTTCCTGATTCTTGCTTGTACTCGAAACGCACATCGAGAGGCTTGCAGCCGTGGTATCCACATAGAATGTACCGATCGACTTCCCGTCGAAGTTTTTATTGGTCAGAGCTTGCCACAGTTTCCCGACATCAGGGCCGCCGCTGGCATCGGCATAGGAGCCGAAGGTGGAAAACAACTTGCCGGCAGTGGCCAGTTCCACGGCCCCGGAGGTGGATGTCGCCATATCCTTCGGCATATAACCTTTGTTGTACCAATCGCGCATGAGGTTCACATATTTACGGAAAACATCGGTATTATAAAGATTGACAACTTTGCCGCTGTCTCCAAACACGACGCCGGTATACACACCGCCCAGCAAGGCATCGCCGAGGGTATCCATTTTTTGTTCGCCGGCGATTACGTACGATAGGCCGCTGGTGCCGTTACTGCCGATGGCGTTGATCGAAGCATAGGGATAGACGTTGGGATAAAGCTTCTTGATTTTCGCGAACACTTTGTCCAGATCCCAGATGGATTTGATATCGTCGGTGGTGTAGCCGGTTTGGGTCATCATATCATTGTCAAAGATAAACGTCGGTGTAAGCACTACCGCTTTGTTGATCGGTACGCCGTAAATACGGCCGTTCTGCGTCACAGGATTGAATGCATCGTCACCGAAGTCCTTCTTTAGGATTGCAATCAGTTCCTGACCGTACTTGTCTAGATGCTCTTTGATATCGGCACATTGATTTTGAGCGATGCTGGACTGAAGATTGAGCGGAATGAAAATATCCATCGGCGTTCCGCTTTGCTGTGCAAGTTGTATTTTATTGGCATAATCGGCGGGACCGAACAACCGGAGATCGAGTTGTACATTGGCGTTCGGATACGTCTTCGCGATATGCTGGTTGATGGTATTGGGTATCTTGCTGTAATCGTCCGGTATTCTGTTAAACGTAATAAGATACATGACGACCTTCGGCGGAGCGCTGGACGGGCTGCCGGACGATGCGGCTCTTTCGCCGCAACTGCTTAGCAAGACCAGAGGGAGCACTAGTGCCAGCACGATGGAGAGAATCCGTTTCAATTTTTTCATAATATCCTCCTTGGTTACTATAGAATTACGGTTTACGGTTTGTGTTCCGTAATTGCTCAATAAACGTTCTAGTGCCGTATAGCCCCTTTCCGAACCGGCTTTTCTGCCGAACGGAACCTCAAGATTCAACATCGTGTGCTCCATTTTGCTTTGAGCGTATAGCGGCGGCATAGACCATTTTTATTTCCTTCTATCCGAGGTGGAGTTCCTTGATACCGGTCGGAGTTGTGAATGTGATGGAGAAATGTTTTGTCTCAAAATCTGCATGCAGTTCGGCATATTCGTTGCCTTGGGTCCGCCTAATATGGAGTTCATTATCATTGCAGTCAAGCAGTTCGAAATTCCCGTCAAACGCGGGATGAGCATTGCGAAACTCCATCAACGTGACCAGCTTCTGCACCACAGGCCTCTGAACTTCTTCAGAGACTTCTTCCAAAGAATAATAATGCCTGTTGATATTTCGGCCTTCTTTTGTCTTTTCCAGCAGTTCGATATCGTTTTTACCCGCCAGCAGTCCGACATAATAGACCTGCGGCGTTCCGGGAGCAAAAAACTGCACAGCACGCGAAAGCAGATAAGCGTCGTCATCGTTGCCTAATGCTGAATAGTAAGTGCAGTTAATCTGGTATATATCAAGATTATTGTAGGTGGCGCTGTTGTAAATCTTTTTGACATTAGCTCCGTACTTAAAAATGTCCTCACGCGTTCTATCAAGTTCCTCGTCGGGGAGCAGTCCCCGTACGTCGACGACGCCGATACCGTCATGAGTGTCCAGCGTCGTGTACTGCTTCCTTGGGCAGATTCTGAGCCAGTTTTTCAAATATACCGTTTTGCCGTAGTAGACGGCATGTATTAAAAGCATCGGCAGCGCGAAGTCGTAGACCCAGAAACCTTTGTTGGCCAGTTTCATCTGGAATGAATAATGCTCATGGATTTCTGGCAGGACCTGGGCACGATACGGTTTCAACACTTCCTCGCAGAAGTGTAGAAGTTCCCAGATTTCCGGTTCTATAAAGAAGCAGCTCGTGCCAGGCCGTTTAACGGCATACGCAAAGGCGTCGAGGCGGACGATTAACGCGCCCTTTTGCGCAAGCAATGTGAGATTCTTTTTGATATAACTACGAGTCGTCTGCGTATCGCAGTTCAGATCGATTTGCTCATCGCTAAAGGTACACCAGACTTTTTCCTTGCTCCCGTCGGCAAACTCCGCGATCGTATACGGTGCTTTCGGCTTTCTTTTATAGATATGCTCAACCTCTTCCTCGGTTGGTTCTCCCTGCCGCCAGAAGTCCTTATACCGGATAAACATATCACGGTAACAGGATGCGTCCTTATTTTTCAGAAAGTCCCGATAGCAGTAGCTTTGAGCCGAAATGTGGTTGATCATGAAATCCGTCATCAACCGATAAGCGCGGGACAAGTTCTTGACATCTTCCCATGTGCCGAAAGATTCGTCGACCTTGCAGTAATCAATGGGGGCGAATCCACGATCGCCGGAGGACGGGAAAAACGGTAAAAGGTGGACGCCGCCGACCGCGTTTTTAAAAAAGGCGTCCAAAATACCGTGGAGCTCGGGGATGCTTTTACCCAGTGAGTCAGGATAGGTAATCAGAAAAATTTTGTTTTCCGGCATAGCCATCTTAATTCTCCACTGTCATAGTTCTAAGTAAAATGTTATAGCCATTTTCTCAGCACTTCGGCCAATTCTTTTCCCATGCGCTCATGCGTCTTTAAAGACGGATGGTCGAGTGCACCAATGCCTTCGTCCCAGAGGAAAATCCCTCCGAACTTATAGCAGAATATCCGCTCGTCCCCTGTTTTCGCCTGATATGTCTGTGCCGCTCTGAGAATATTGTCGTAGAGGTAATAATCCATCGGCCCCAGTGTACATCCGATAACCGGTTGCATACCGTTGAACCGACGGAGCATATAAAGGAATTCCTTGTAGCGTCCCTCAAAATGTCGTTCTTCTTCCGGGTCGTTTCCCGAGGCTTTCACGCGGAAAGCATCGTTTGTCCCGAGGTTCACGATAATGGCATCGGGTCTGAACCGTCCGAAATCCCACGTCTCAAAGCCGTCATTCAGTCCGCAGGCTTCCTGATGAAATCTGTCAGTATACGCATAGTAATCCTCCATGGTTCGCATCGGTGGGTGGAAATCCGGAAAATCAGGGAGGACAATTCTGAAATTTTTGTTATACGATCCGCAGAGCGGTATACCGGAGATGCAAATGCTGTGGTAATCCGCACCAAGAATGTCCGCTGCAATGGCACTGTATGTTTTCAGGCCGTTTTCCAGCGATGTGGAGAATATGCCTTTGTTTTCTCCCGTCTCAATACCGAAACCGCAGGTAATCGAATCGCCGATGAATTCCAGTCGCCGACGCGGTTTTGCCGGCGGCGTCGGCACAATTTCTCCGGCGACAACGATTCTTCTCATGCCGACACGCCCTTTTGCATTTTCTGAGCGTTTGACAACTCGAATGGTGTGTATCTCTTTCGTATCGCTTTCAAAGATCGTATACGTGTTCGTTCCGACCGCGACCTCAAGAATTTTCGACGGTTCACTCGAACCGTCTATCAGCACAGCTATCCACGGGAGGTTCGTCCCCTCTGTCGGGTAGTAATCCGCTCTCCCTTCCAGTTCTATCTCGACCTTGGTCCCACTGAAGGTCATTTCGAAACCTGACCCTGTCCAGTTGAAAAAAACGGCGTTTGTTTCAGTGTGAACGATCGTTCTCCCCAAAAAACTGATTTTTTCGATCAAGACATCCGCGCTTAGTTCCATGTTCTCGGTTTCTATCCTTGTTTCAGTGGTCGGCTCTCTATAGCCTAGGGGTATCATAACCGATGCACTACAAAATGTCAACCGGTTGACATTTTGTAGTGCAGGTACACCCTCCTCTTACACGAAAACGGCGCCACTCGTGTGAAGAACATGGTACCATCTTTTATCTACACGATTTTTCTCAGGTGCTTTTTTGTTTTGCCGCGCTGCTCAGGTGCTCTCCCTTTCGATCAATTGGACAGGAAATGTGGTGGCGATCGGTATGGATCTGTTTTTGTAACTGACTATACTTTCAACGGCAAAGCGGCATATGTCGTCGATCGGTTGACGGATCGTCGTGATGGATGGCGTATAAAGGCCTGCCAGGTCAATATCGTCATATCCGACGATCTTGAGTGTGCCAGGAACGTCGATGCCGTTCTGCCTGCAATATTTGATGATCTGGGCAGCAATGATGTCGTTCGAGGTAAATATCCCGTCGACATCGCCGTGCTCGGCAAAAAAAGCAGCGATCATATCCTCGTAGTTCATCGAGACGAACCTATCCTCCGACAACTCCAGCACAACCGGTTTCATGCCGTATTTCTCAAGAACGTTTTCGAAACCCTGCAGGCGCCTGTTGGCATCCATCCCCACAAGCGTTGGGCTACCGCTGAAATACGCCGTCTTTTTACAACCTTTTTCTATGAGGTGCTTTGCTGCCAACACGCCGCCTGTGAAGTTATCGGAGCAGACGGACGGAATTACCGGGGATAGTTTTCTGTCGATCGAAATGATCGGCGCATCCATTTTCACACTTTCGCCGATATTCTGCGTCCGGCTGGCTATGATTACGCCGGCCACCTTGTTGGCATTTAACATCCCGAAATACTCGATCTCTTTTTCCCGTTCGTGATTGGATGCGCATAGCAGCAGCTTGTGGCCGCTCAATGCTGTGTAATGCTCGATGCTGTCGATGATCCTGCAGAAAAAATAATTCCTGGCGGACGGCACGATGAGGCCGATGATATTGCTTGTCTTTTTCGAGAGGGACTGTGCGATTTCATTTGGTTTGTAGTTGAGCTCCTTCATCGCCTGCTGAATCTTATCGCGTGTTTTTTTGCTCACCTTATGTGGTTTATTGAGCATTCGCGAAATTGTTGTCACCGTCACTCCGACCCTATCGGCTACTTCCTTGAGCGTGGCCATATAACTCTCCTCTTTATCGAATGTATTATATCAATTCAGGAGTCATTTGGGTGGTGGAAAACTGTAGAAATTCTGTTTAACCTCGATTTTCCCACCTTCCTGCTCATACTCCTTCAAAGATGTTTTCTGTTCCGAATGGATAACGGATGATCTGAAACAGCACCGCGCTGTGAATATTCCTTGCGGAAATCGGCAGAAAGGCCTTTAAAATGACATTCGAATGACATTTTGATTGTTCTAAAACTATCAAAAAATCAGCAGGATTACAAGTAAATCACGAATAAAATTTGATATTTTTGCAATTAGTCTCATGAAGTTGAAACTTATCGCTGTATTATTAAAAAAAAATCAAAATTAAAAAGTCAATCGTTTGACATATAGTTGATCCGGGTTTATCATACAATAAAAAAGGAGAAGAACGATGAAACGATCAATACTGTTATTCGGGGTATGGGCTGTCGTCATAACGATTGCACTTTGTACGGCATGCACAGGGAAAAAAGCCGATACCGGTGCATCAGCAGAAGGTAGCAAGGCAGCATCGGTGAAGCTTACCTACTACAGTACGTCTGCTGAGGTGAATTCGATGTTTGAAGCGATGTTTATAGCTTACCATCAACTTCATCCAAATGTGACAATTGAATTGATTCCTACTGGCGTAGGAGAGGGACAGTCCGAGAAGCTGCAGTCCCTCTATGCTTCTGGCAATGCTCCAACTTTTATGAACATCGACCCATCTACTGCACTTGAATACAAGATGAATCTACTTGCTTTTACGAATGAAAATGCACCATGGACCAAACATTTGATCGATGGAGCGATCGAATCCGGCATGTTCAATGGTACGGTTCTCGGTATCCCCTTTTCTGTTCAGGGGTATGGGCTTCTGTACAATAAGAGAGTGGTGGATAAGGTCTATGGCGGCACATTCGATCCCTCTACGATCAATACGAGGGATGCTTTAAAGGCATTTTTTAAAAAAATCGATGCAGCGGGGATACCGGCATCGATGTTCCATGGTGCGAACTGGTCTTTAGGAGCACATTACCTCGGGCTGACCTATGCGGTGCAGGGACCGGCGACGGCAGATGGTGCTGCATTTATAGAAGGATTGATACATGGTTCTATTCATATTGCCGACAGTCCGATTTTTCAGGGGTATATGGATACCTTCGATCTGATTGCCCAGTATAACTACAACAAGCGGGATCCGTTGGTAGGCGACTACAATAAGGACCTCCAAGCTTTTTCAAAAGGGAAATGTGCCACTTTTTTTATGGGAGACTGGTCATGGACTGTGATAAGCCAGTTGGAAGAAAAAGATACGGAATATGGTTTTATTCCTGTGCCGTGGAGCAACAACCCCAACGACTATGGCAATACGCAGATTGTCATGAGTATGCCTAAGATTATGTGCGTGGACAAATCTCGAAGTACGCCGGAACAGCAGCAGGCTGCTCTCGACGTACTGGAATGGATGCTGACGACTCCTGAAGGACAAGAATATTTTATAAAAGGCGGATTCATGATGCCGTATAAGAATGTTAGGAAAGTCGAATACAATTCAATGACACAGTCTGTATCGAATTATGCCCAAGCAGGAAAAACCATCAATATAGGATGCTTTACGTATTTGACCGGCGATGCTTGGACGCAGACGGGAAATCTGATGCTCAAATACCTTGCAGGGGTCATTTCGAGGAATGAGTTGGCGAAAGGTATAGATGCCTATTGGCAATCGCTTGACTGAAACCACATTCTGACATGGATACCGATGGGTAAGAGGGGCACCATATGCGATCCTCATATCGAATCGGTATCCTCGATGTGCTTGCTGAGGGGATTTTAAACACAATGAAAAAGAAAAGCGGTGTAATACAGAATATAGGTAATTATATTACCTTTACCGGACCTACCCTTTTCGCATTTACATGTGTGTTATTGATTCCGTTTTTGTATGGCATTTATTTATCTTTTACCAATTATAGTCCTGTTACCAGGACTCATGATTACATCGGTTTCAGTAATTTTGCCAAAGTCTTTACAGATACGCAGTTTCATCAACAATTCCTAAAAACAATATGGTATGTACTCTGTTCGACGATATTTTGCAATATAGTGGCGTTTACGCTTGCCGCGCTTTTAACCAGCAATATAAAAGGGCAGAATATCTTGCGCGGCGGTTTCTTTACTCCCAATCTGATCGGGGGAATCGTGCTTGGCTACATTTGGAAATTCATTTTTGCAAATGTGGTTACGCAATGTGGAAGAATATTCTCCATTAAGCCTTTGATGACATCTTTTTTAACCGATCCCGATAGAGCGATTTGGGCAATGATCATCGTTACTGTGTGGCAATATGTGGGATATCTGATGTTGATTTATATTGCTGGATTTGTGGCAATCCCGAGAGATCTTCAAGATGCCGCCAACATCGATGGGGCGAAAGGTTTGGGAAAGCTATTGCGAGTCACCATACCGCTGATGGTCCCCTCAATTATCATCTGCTTCTTTATATCTCTTTCAAGAGGTTTCATGGCGTATGATTTAAATCTATCTCTCACAAACGGCCAACCCTATGGATCGACCCAATTGGCATCGATGCATGTGTATCAAAAGGCATTTCAGTCGTATAAGTACGGTATCGGTCAGGCAGAGGCAATCGTATTGTTCATCGTTGTGGCTGTCGTAGCGGTTTCACAAGTTCTTCTGACTAAGAGATTTGAGGTGGAAGCATAATGGCGAAAAAATTGAAAGCGGGCACGTTATTTAAGCACATTGCTGTTTATCTCATGTTGATCGTGTTTATCATACCTTTTTTTTTGATGGTAAATAATTCCTTTAAAACAACGGAACAGTTTGTAAATAATCCTTTTTCGCTGCCGGAAAAGATTAAGATTGAGAATTATATCGATGCATTCCAGAAATTGAATTTCTTAAATTCTATCACAAATAACATGATCATCACCCTCGTCAGCGTGTCTTTGATCATATTGACTGCTTCCATGGCGGCTTATTTTCTCGTCCGCCATAAATGGAAAATCAACAAAATCATCTATGCTGTCATGGTAGCATCCATGATCATTCCTTTCCAGACGATCATGATCCCGCTGGTGAGCATATACGGCAATATGGGGTTGCTCAACAACAAGTGGATACTGATATTCATGTATATCGGGTTTGGACAATCTTTCGCGGTCTTTATATTCCATGGATTTATTAAAAACATTCCGCTTGAGATGGAGGAAGCTGCACTTATCGACGGCTGCAGTAAGATGAAGGCTTTCTTCAGAATCGTTTTTCCTTTGCTTAAGCCTGTCATTGTTACGGTACTGATACTGGATGTATTGTGGATTTGGAATGATTATCTTCTTCCAAGCCTTGTGCTGCTTTCTCCGGGGCAAAGGACTTTACCGCTGTCGACGTACAGTTTTTTTAATACCTATAGTGTGGATTATGCTCCACTGATGGCCGGAATAGTTTTAACCATCATACCTGTCGTGATTGCTTTCATGTTTTGCCAGAAACAAATTGTGAAAGGCGTTGTGCAGGGGGCCGTTAAGTAGTATCGTGTTCCCGGCCGATCAGATCGGCATATGTCTCGACGATACATCATTCTTACATCATGTCGACAATTCCTCTTGTAGATATCGTATTTCTGCGGATTCGTTCTTGACTTAATTCATACTATCGATCAATCTATGACAATCCCGACATACAAAGCCGTACAAGGAGGGCCCCGTGCACGAGAAGAAACATCTGGGACATGCAGAGTTGAACATCGAAGGGAAAACCGTAAAGCTGCCGCTTTATGAAGGCTCCCGCGGAGAGAAAGTGCTCGATGTAACCCAGCTTCGGAAAGAGACAGGCTGCATAACCTACGATCCGAGCCTTGCGAATTCCGGTATCTGTTCGAGCGATATCACATTCGTGGACGGGGAAAAGGGCATTCTCCTGCACAGGGGATACCCCATCGAGGAGCTTGCCGAAAACTGCCTGTTTCTGGAGGTGGCTTATCTTCTGATCATGGGGGAACTTCCCACATTCAGCCAGAGGAAGGCCTTTTCCGAACTCATGAACAAAAATTCCATGATCCACGAGGATATGCAGTATTTTTTCCGCAATTATCCTGAGAAGGCTCATCCCATGGCCGTATTGTCCGCCATGGTTGTTTCCCTCTCTTCTTTTTATCCTGAATTGGAAAGCGTGGATGTGGAAAAAGAACCCATAGATATGACGGTGACGCGGCTTCTGTCCAAGTTGAGAACCATTGCCGCGTTTTCGTACAAGAAATCCATAGGCGAACCGTTTGTGTATCCCAGCCACAAATACCGCTACTGCGAAAACTTTTTGAATATGATGTTCTCTTCGCCGGTCAACGATTACTACATCGATCCCGTAGTCGAACGCGCATTGAATCTTTTTCTGGTTCTCCATGCCGACCATGAACAGAACTGCTCCACTACGGTAGTAAGGACGGTTGGCAGCTCCGGAGCGAATCTCTACGCATCCATAGCGGCGGGAATCTGCGCGCTGTGGGGACCGTTGCATGGAGGAGCGAATCAGGCCGTGATCGAGATGCTGGAGTGGATTCAGAGGGAGAAGAAAAAAGTCGAAGAAGTCATCGAGATGGCAAAAAAGAAGGACAACAATTTCAGGCTTATGGGGTTCGGCCATAGGGTCTACAAGACATACGATCCGCGGGCGAAAATAGCGAAAAGAGCATGTAAGGAATTGTTGGACCACCTCGGGATATCTCATGATCCTCTTCTCGAGCTCGCTATGGAAATGGAAGAGAAATGCATGAAAGATTCCTATTTCCAGGAGCGAAACCTGTATCCGAATGTCGACTATTACACCGGCATCGCATATCGAGTCATGGGTATACCGACGAACATGTTCACGGTCATGTTCGCGCTCGGCAGGCTTCCCGGCTGGATTGCGCATTGGATGGAAAACCACCGGGATCCCGAACAGAGGATCATGCGCCCCCGTCAGGTGTATACGGGGATCGCCTTCAGAAACATGCCGAAGCAATAAGCCGCATCGGGGCATGAGCAAAGCCGGAATGCAAAGATCATCGATCTCATCAGGCCTTATGTCGGGCTCTGCTTCTTTCCCCGTAAGGTGGACCAGTCTATAGCGGTTATAAGCTTGGATCCTTTGCGGACGAATACCGGTATCCGCGACAAGGGGGCTTCCACATCCGCTTCGCTGCCGCCGTCATATTGTACCGCAGAGACGGGATCTATCCAGTCCACCCCTGCAGGGAAAACCACCCTTCTGACCCTGGCACCGAGTTCAAGTACCGGCGCTACAAGGAAATCCTCGAGGAACAGATACTGGTCCGAAACAGAAGCTGCTCTTCGGTCTTCCGGATAATCGAAGAAGAGCGGCCGCATAAGGGGCCTGCCGAGAGGAAGCTCCTGTTCTGCAAAAGATTCAATCCACGGCCGTAGAGATTCGCGAAGGTGCAGAAGGGGAATCAGCATAGCGAGAACTTCTTCCCCGAACGACCAGACCTCGTTGTCGTGCCCTTCCTTTGCATCCCAGGAATTCCTGAATCCGTGGATGCGGGTCACTGGACAGAACACACCAAATTGGAACCAGCGTACCAGCAATTCTCGGAAGTTCTCATCCTCGACCCTTCCTCCGAAAAAGCCTCCGATGTCCGTCGTCCACCAAGGGATTCCGCTCATGGCCATGTTCAGGCCTGCAGGGATTTGCATAGCAAGGGCTTCGAAACTGGAATCCACATCTCCCGACCACACGAGCACGCCGTAATGTTGGCTGCCGGCCCAGGCGGAACGGCAGAGATTGAGCACGTGCGTTTCGCCTGCGTGCAACATGCCTTCATAGAAGGCTATCTCGTGCATGAGGGGATAGATATTGGCGACCTCGGCTCCGGTGCCGGCCTGCATACGCAGATTCGCAGGATCGTATGGCTGTATTTCCGGTTCACAGGCATCGAGCCAGAAACAGCGGGCCCCGATATCGTAGTAATTGGTTTTCACCTTCTTCCATATGTATGCCCGTGCTTCAGGATTCGTGGCATCATAGTAGCTGAGGGGTGCTTTTTTCTTAGAACCTGTATCTTCGAAGATGTAGAAAAAAGGCGGCCCCGACAGACTTTCAAGGAGCAGCCCACCGACTTTCAGCTCGTGGTAATTCTCGCTGTCAGGGTTGACCGCAGGCCATATAGAAACCGCCAAGGTGATTCCCATCTCTGCCAGTTCTGCCGCCATCCTCGCCGGATCCGGCCATTGCTCCGGATCGAATTTCCAATCGCCCATCGCCGTCCAATGGAAATAATCCACCACGATGACCGAAAGCGGAAGCTCACGACGACGGTATTCTCTTGCGACTGCAAGAATCTCTTTCTGCGACGAATAGCGTAACTTGGACTGCCAGAACCCAGTCGCCCACGTCGGCACAGGAGAGGGGCTCCCTGTAACGCTGAAATAGGCTTTCACGATTTCCTGGAACGAGTCTCCGCAGAACACGACGTAGTCCAGTTCCCGCGCTGCATCTGCAAACCAGCGAGTGCCGTTTTCTGCCAACTCCACTCGCCCTACGGCAGGGCAATTCCAGAGGAAGCCATACCCCCGGCTGGAGATCAGAAAAGGAACTGAGACTTCTGTGTTCTTCTGTTCCAAATCGATGACGCACCCCTTCAGGTCGAGTCTGCCGTTCTGGTGTTGTCCCAGCCCGTAGAACGATTCGCCGGGAAAAGATTCGAACCACGCCCGGCATGCGTATGCATCCCCTCCATGGGAACGGAAGGAACGCCCTTCTCGAGACCATGCCCTCCGGGGTTTGGCTTCTTCCAGAAGTATCCGATTCCGGCTCCGATCGAAGAAGACGAGTCTGGCGTTTTCATCCACCTGTGCTTCGAGCCGGCCGGCGGTCAAAACTGCTGGCACATTCGACGGATGAACATCGGTACTGGTTCTGTCGATCACTCCTTCGAGAATAGCCCAGTTCTTTCCCGATACATTCCGATTCAGGGTGGCTCTGACACGGATTACTCCTTCACCCAGCGAATCGAGAACCAGGAGCTCTCCTTTGAGCCGTACGACGAGCCTTTTGCTTGCAGGGGCACAGTGCGAGGTGGTGCTGATGCGATTTTTTTTCATGAAATTATCCTATCCT
>CAZWAS010000047.1:0-11865 GCA_964631915.1 uncultured Spirochaetales bacterium
TCTTTTTCGCTTCGACCAGCACTTCCTCATACTCCACGGGGAATACGGGGTTGCCCGGATGCACGATAACGTCCACCAAACCCGTCCGCATGACTATTTTCAGCGCATTCGTGTTCTCTTCTTTGGTTCCCGAATTCAGGCAGATGTCGTGGAAACCGGCGAGCACGATATCGAGGTCAGCGAGCAGAGTTTCGGGGACATCGAGTTTGCCGGAAAGGCTCATGATGTTCGCTTCGACGCCGCGTAGAACGGTAACGCCGTATATCTTGTCGGGAATGAGCTTGAGCGTGGCGGTATGAAAGGGTATGGCGCCGCCGGGCATTCCTGAGCCATGATCCGTGATTGCGATCATTTTTATATTATTGTTTCGCGCTTCCCGCGCGATTTCCATAACCGTGCTGAATGCATGTGTGCTGGCCACCGTATGGCAATGAGTATCGACTTTCAGTTTCATCAAGAATTCTCCCCCCTGATGTCGAAGGTACTATACTGAATCCTGCGGAGTTTTTCCATACAGGAACCTTTATTTCCAACCTTCGGCACCTACGGTTATGTCCTGCAGCCTTGGTGGGTGCCGGATGCATTTTGGGTGGACATTTTGGAATAACCATAGTAATCTGTATTTCAAATCACGTTCTGTTCCGGGTAGGCTTATGAAGGGGATTTCAATCCGAATCAAATTTATCATTATCTGTGCAGCGCTCGTGGGGGTAGTCTGCATTCTCTCGTTTTCCGGGCTCCTGAAAAGCCTTTCGACAGGTATCGGCATCCCTGCGATGGTCGTGGTGGTGAGCATTGTTCTCCTTGTGCTCGCATATTTCGCAGCCGACCGCTTATTCCTTCGTGCAATCACGGAGCTCGCTCATCAGCTCGACGATTTTACCAAGGGCGAGCGGGATCTCACGAAACGGCTGCCTGTGAAAAAACGGGATGAGATAGGGCAGTTCAGCAGGGATTTCAACATTTTCATAGCGAAGCTGCACGATATCCTGTACCGCTTAAAAAACATAGCAAAAAAGAGTTCGGAAATCGGCGGCAATCTTGCATCGAATGCGGAACAGATGTCTGCGACGCTGGAAGAGATCTCTGCAACCATGGGAGCGGTGAGCAAAAACGGAGAGGGCCTCGAGGCGGATGTTAAGACCACAAGCGAAGCTGTCGCAGAGATCGAGAGACTCATACAAAAGATGAAGGCGCGTATAGAAGAGCAGGCCTCTTCGGTTACGCAGTCTTCTGCAGCCATCGAAGAGATGATCGCCTCAGTGAAAAACATCAGCACCATTTCCGAAACGAAAGAGGAGCTTATCAAGTCGCTCACCGACATAGCGCGGGAAGGCGAGGAGAACATGACCGGTACCCTCGAATCCATCCGTGATATCGCGAATTCGGCCGACGTGATCAACGAGCTCATCCAGATTATCAATAACGTGACGGATCAGACGAACATTCTCGCCATGAACGCAGCCATTGAAGCTGCTCATGCCGGAGAAGCAGGGAAGGGGTTCGGCGTGGTAGCGGATGAAATCCGGAAACTGGCAGAAGCGACATCGGAAAATGCTCAGAGCATATCGGCTAACCTGAATCAGATCATAGAACGGATTCAGGATACTACCGGTCTCACCGAAAAGACGGAATCATCCATAATGAAAATGATCGAAGGCATAGAAGATGTGGCTGACAGTATGAGGGAAATGTCTTCCGGTCTTTCTCAAATTTCCCTCGGCACTTCGGAAATCACGACGGCGCTCACGTCCCTCGTCTCCATTACCGAGGATGTGCGGGAATCCACGCGGGACATAAGCGGAAAAGCGGGGAACATCGACCGCTCCATGAAAAACATTCAGAAGCTATCTGCGCACAATACTTCCTCCCTTGCGGAGATTGCCACAGGGATCCAGGAGATGGTTCAGGCCACCGCACATGTGGCTCGTTTAGGATCGGAAAACTCCCAGTTCATCGGGGTCATGGATAAGGAGATTGCTCATTTCAAAACCATCGACAAATCAGCGCTTAAGTCTTCCGACGGCCAGCCCTTGCTCTCGTGGAACGAGGAGACTGTTCGAGTGCCTCAGAAGCCCGACCCTTCCATAAGCTATCCCGAAGACGATGAGCGCCATTGGTGGGATATGGAATGGGGGATATGGAAAGTAGAAAAGGAAAACATTCCCGAATCCCGAGCCGACGGTGCGAAAGGCAAACGGGTCGTCTGCCTCGTTCCTCAGAAACACCCGTATTTCGTTGCGCATCAGCGGGGCATGAAGAAGATGTGTGATGCGTTCGGAATCGAGTTGAAGACATATCAGACGGACTGGGATGTGAAGGTTCAGGCTGAACAGCTCGAAGCAGCGATGCGTGAAAAACCGGATTTCCTGGTCATCCAACCCTGCGATCTTGAAGCGTGCGTCGGCTGGTTCAAGAAAGTCAATACACTGGGCATCCCCGTCGTGGCGAGTACCATCCAGCCAGGGAGGGAGGCTTTCAAGTACATCATCGCGTACACAGGCACAGACGAATGGGGATCGTACCGGCTGCTGGGAAGGAAATTCGCGGAGCTCATGCACAACGAGGGAGGGTATGCGATCATACAGCATCTGCCGGGCAGCACAGTATTCTATGCGCGAACCTACGGCATAGTAACCGAGCTCAAGAAAATTGCACCGGCCATGAAGTGCCTGGCTATGGCTTCCACAGGGCTGAACAAGGATGCGACGAAGCCAGTGGTTGCTGACTGGATAAAACGGTTCGGAAGCGGGCTGAAAGGCATAGTCTCTGCGGACGATTCCGGTGCTATGCTCGGCATCATAGAGGCGCTCGAAGAGGCGGGCAGAGAGGATATCATCCGCGTCTCGCAGGGGAATAGCAAGATCGGCATGGATCTCGTGTCCGCAGGAAAAATCCATGCCATCACACTGCAATCCGCAGAGACAGATGGTGCGCTTCCCATAGATGTTGCAGTGGATTGGTTCAACGGGCTTGAGGTGGCACCGATCAGGTATTTGCCGAAACACATCATAACGATCGACGACGTGAAGAATTTCTATCCGGCACAATGGTGATGCATTGATGAAAAAGTGGAGGAAGGAACCATGACGGAACTCGAGAGATTCAAAGAAGTGATGGATAATTTCAACACTGGCGTATCCGCTCCGAAGTGGGAATTCGGTTACTGGGGGCAGACCGTGGAGAACTGGTACGATGAGGGGCTCCCGAAGATCAGGCATCCCGAAATAGATATCAAGATATCGACTCCGACGAGTTCACTGTATGTGCCGTGCTGGAGATCCATCACAGGCGGGAAATTGCCCGCAGGAATCGCAGTGCTCGGCGGTGGGCTTTACCATCCTACACAAGGATTCGTACCGGATTACGATGTGCGGACCGCTCTCGGCATGGATAAGGGACAACGGCTCGTGGATGTGAACCTGCTTTTCGATCCGGTCTTCGACGTGAACATACTCGAAGAGGACGAAGAGTTTCTCACCTACATCGATCTGGATGGCGTTACCCGAAAGTTCGCGAAAAAGACAGGCGTCATACCCATGGCTCTGAAGCATGTGATATCGGACAGGAGAAGTTGGGAACAGATAAAAGCAGAACGGCTTTCGAAGAAAGATATACGTTCACGTTTCCCTTCGAATTGGCCTAAGCTTGTAAAAGAGTACAAGGATCGCGACTATCCGCTGGTTCTGGGTGGATACCCCCATGGTATATTCGGCACGCTTGCGCATCTGATGGGGTATGAAGAGCTATTCTATGCATATTCGGATGCCCCCGATCTCATACACGACATCTCGAGGACCTTCACCGACATATGGCTCGCCGTATACGAGGAAGTGCTTGGTCAGACGAGCGTGGATATGGTGGTCATCTGGGAAGACATGTCTGCAGGTACAGGCTCCATGGTCTCCCCTTCGATGATCAGGGAGTTCATGATTCCGTATTACAAAAAGCTGACCGGATTTTTCAAGCAGCACGGAGTGAATACCATTTTCATCGATACAGACGGCTACTGTTTCGATCTCATCCCCCTCTATATGGAAGGCGGCATAACGGGGATGTATCCTATAGAAGCGACCTGCGGCATGGATGTTGTACGCATTCGCAAGGAATTCCCTGCTCTGAAAATGATGGGCGGCATTCCGAAATCGGAAATTCAATACGGAACGAAAAGAATAGATGAAATATTAGAACCAGTCGAAGAAGCATACAGAATAGGCGGATATATACCTTTCGGTGATCATCTCGTTCCCCCCGAGGTTCATTGGAAGGAATTCAAATACTACAGGGAAAGGCTTAATGCGATCATAGACGGCGAATAATCGGGCACAAGAAGGAACAAACCAAAAAGGGTGGGAATGCCTGCGCGAGTATCCGCAGCCGAAGGCGAGGACTTGTCTGAGCGCCGGCATTCCCACCCTTTTTGGGGTTTGATTATTGTATCGTCGCGATGATTCGCGCTGAAGGAGCGTAATTACTCTCCTCCTGCGGCAAAGTAGGGCTATCTACGAAAGTAGGGCTATCTACGATAGATAGAACACCTGCTCTACGAATTCGATTTCCGGTCCGAGGATGGTCGGATCGTTTTTCACAAAGAATTTGTCCATCGCTTTCTGCCACCGAGCATTCACTTCGGTCTTCCCGAGCTGTGCTAAAGACTTGTTCAGATCTTCCGCTTCGCAGTACGCGAAGAGCGTTCCGTCCTTCCTGAAAAAGATCGAGTAATTCCGTATTCCCGAATCCCGTATGGCCTTCGCCAGGTCGGGCCATATCTCATCGTGTGCCTTCTTGTACTCGGCCTTCATTTCAGGTTTGATTTTGAAGATAAATCCGTATTGCTTCATGATAGCTTCTCCTTTTCGAAATAAACGTAGCATAACAAAACAATAACACAGGTATACGGAAAAGCAAGATATCCGGTTCCGGATCCCTGTCCGATGCCGGAATCAGCATATCCTCGGCACAAGGAGCCCTCTGGGGAATCCCATGATGCGTCTGCCGCCTATGCAGGTTCTCGCAACGACTTTCCCCTTGTGTTCTTTCGTGACGGTTCCTACGATCGAGGCATGCTTCCCCGAAGTGCAGAGCGAGAGGAGTTCCCGTGCCTTTTCCCCTGTCGCCTCCGATACGACTGCGATAAGCACCCCTTCGTTGGCGATCTCGAAGAGGTTGAGTCCGAGTACCTCTGCTACCTTGCTCACCGTGTTGTCTACTGGGAACGCTTCTTCCTCCACATCGATGCCGTAGTTGGTCCCCGCCACGAGCTCGTTGAGCACGGCAGCCACACCACCTCTGGTCGCATCGCGTATGAAACGCAGGTCGTTCCCCAGCTCGAACAGAGATGCGCACAGAGGATGGAGGAATGCGCAATCGGTGCGTATGTTTTTCCCGGCTTCCAGATTTTCCCGTGCCGCAAGCACGGCGATGCCGTGAGAGCCTATCGGACCGGATACGAGTATGCAATCTTTCTCCCGTATGTTGGTAGGGCTTAACGTCCCCTGAAACACTTTCTCTCCCACGCCGGATGTGTGTACGTATATACCTCCGCCTTTGCCTTCGGGCACTACCTTCGTATCGCCTGTGATGATGTGTACGCCCGCCTCCTGCGAAGCCTCTGCTGCCGATGCGAGGATGCGCCTGAGATCGGACAGAGGAAAGCCGGCTTCCAGAACGAGGCTGAAGCTCAGAAACCGCGGTTCCGCACCCGATACCGAGAGGTCGTTGCATGTGCCGAATACGGAAAGCCTCCCTATGTCTCCTCCTGCGAAAAAAGGCGGATCGACCACAAAGGAGTCGGCCGTCAGGAACGCGGTTCCTTGTAAATCGAACTTAGACGCATCGGAAAGCTCTGCATAGTGCCCGCTTCTGAATGCGGGGTAAATGACCGTCTCCACGAGCTCTCTGGAAAGCAGTCCTCCGCTCCCGTGTTCGAGGGAGATGCATTCAAAACTCTTATCCACCATGCTCAGAACCCTCCGTATTTCAGATATGCGGCACAGCTTCCTTCGGATGATATCATACAGGGCCCGACAGGATGTTCCGGCGTACACTTCCCTGCGAACAAGGAACAATCCGGAGGCACGGCTTTGCCTTGAATCACCTCGGAGCAGCGGCACCCTTCAGGTTCGCTCTGCTTAAGAGGCGGAAGGTGAAACACTTTTTCTGCGTCAAGGTGTGCGTAACGTTCTTTGAGTGCGAGCCCTCCGTTTTTCACCATGCCGAGGCCGCGGAAAAGCGAATCCTGCGGCTTGAATACCTCGGCGATAAATTCGCAGGCTTTTTTGTTACCGTTGTTCCGTACAACGCCTGGATAGAGATTCTCTACTTCCCGTTTTCCCGCTGCAAGTTGTGCAAGAAGAGCTCGGATACCCAAAAGCATTTCCAGCCCTCGGAATCCAGTAATTGCTCCGGGCATGCCGTTGGGTTCTTCCAGGAATCGGTACGCATGAACGCCGATTATCGTCGAAACGTGGCCGGGAAGAAGAAGGGCGTCGAATTGCCGCTTCGGATCGGCGAGGAGGGCATGGAGCGCCGGAGGCACACGCTTCAGGACGCTATATAGGAAAAAATTCTCAAGTCCGAGCTCTTCCGCCTTGCTCACGGTGTGGGCGATCGTCGGAGCGGTAGTCTCGAAGCCGATTCCCAGGAATACGACGGGTTCCCGAGTGCTTTGGGCGAGCTTGACTGCTTCGAGGGGAGAGTAGACTATGCTCACTCGAGTTCCCCTGTCGTGCGCATAAAGACAGTCCCCCATAGTACCGGGAACCTTCAGCATATCCCCGAATGTTGCAATGCGGACATGTTCGCGTTTCATGAGGTGTATGGCATTGTCCACGAATCCAGGAGGGGTGACACATACAGGACAACCCGGGCCGGAAATGAGGCGGACAGCCGCGGGCAGAAGGGAATGTATGCCGTTTTGCCTGAGGGATACGGTGTGGGTTCCGCATACTTCCATGATGGTGACGGATCTTCCAATGCGCGAAGAAAAACGGCGAATGTCCCGAAGCACCGTATCCGCTGAGCTGCGCTCATCCGCCATGATCGATACCAAACCCGCCGCGCACGACGTCGAATGATGCTTTTAAGGTTTCCGCTTCGTTCCGTTCGAGCCGTTCGATGGCATAGCCGGCATGCACGAGGACATAATCGCCTTCCTGCGGATCCTCGATAAGCGAGATATTGACTTCCATATCGGAATTCCCCATGAGCACAACCGCCTGTTCCCTGTCTATGATTCTGGATATCCGCAGAGGAACTGCGAGACACATGCTGGCCCCCCATTAAGAAATGAAATACGCTTGGCCCAGGGCCAAGCCGCCGTCGCCTGCTGGTACCTTCGTGTTGTAGCACACCGAAAATCCGTGTTTTTCGAGCTCGGGAAACAAAAACATCCGCATAAGTATGTTCTGGAACACTCCGCCGGATAACGCGATACAGGACAACCCCGTTTCCTTCCTCAATACGAGGGACCCTTCGATACATGCGGAGACTATGGTCCTATGAAAAAGCAGGCTCAATCTGCCGCTATCCTGATGTTTTGCATTTTCCGAAAGATGGCGGATAAGAGCATGCGCATCGATTCGAAACATCGTACCATTTTTCGATTCTTTGTTCACGGGTGCGAGGGAAGGAATGTCGGAGCCTTCCTCTTTTTCGTACGCAGAAAGAGCTGCAGCTTCCAGTTTCACTGCTCCTTCTCCCTCGTAGGAAATATCGCTGACGATACCGAGTACTGCGGAAGCTGCATCGAAGATCCTTCCGAGCGACGAGGATAGCGGGCAATTCAGATCGTGTTCCAGCATATGGTTTAAAAGCAGCATGTCTTCGCCGGAGAGTCCAGGCAGCGCAACTTTTTCCCCGAACCCATCCGAAAGCATGGCATAGGCGATGCGTAGGGGATAGCGGATCGCCGCCTCTGCGCCGGGAAGGCGGAAACTCCTGAATGACCCGAGCCTTCTGAACGAAGATCTTTGCACATACAAAAACTCGCCTCCCCACACGGTTCCGTCGGTTCCGTATCCGGTTCCGTCGCAGGCTATACCGAGGCATTCATCGAGCCCGTGTTCGGCCATAACCGAAAGAATGTGGGCGTGGTGGTGCTGTACTGGTGTTTTCTGCCTGCAGTCCATGCTTTCGGCAAATGCAGAGGAACGATAGCCTGGATGCATATCGTACACAACGCGTTCCGGCTTAATGCGATACAGAGAAAGCATGTGTGTTATGTGATTTTGGAAGGCATCCATAGCTCCCGGAGTTTCGAGATCGCCGATGTGCGGGCAGAGGTATGCTTTATCTTTGAATGCGAAAGCGGCCGCATTCTTCAAATCTCCTCCCAGCGCCAACGTGGGTACCGTCACCGGCTTCGGCAGCTGTATAATGTCGGGTACGAAACCCCGCGAGCGCCTTATGATGACCGGAGCGATAGATTGCCCGAATGCTCTGCCGTGTCGACGGGCGGAAGAGGTTGGCCGAAGAACGGAGTCGTCGGTCTCTCTCACGATTCTTCTGTCATGCCAGAGAAACACATCCGTTATGTCGGAAAGTTCCCTGAACGCGGTCGCATAGTTTGCTATGACAGGTTCTCCTTTTTCGTTTCCGCTCGTCATGATAAGGTGCTTGTAGGGGATATTTGCCTGGGGGTGGAGAAAGAGCAACAGGTGGAGCGGTGTATAGGGGAGCATGATGCCGAGCGTTTCGGTGTCTGATACGTTGACGAGATGGACAGGGATGTCAGGACGTTTGTTCAGGATAAGAATAGGGCTTAAAGGCGAGCTGAGGATTTCTTTCGTCTCCGCCGAGAGCAGACAGATGCTGTCGGCTTCGTCGCTGTCTCTCACCATGAGGGCAAACGGTTTCCTTTCCCGTCCTTTCTTTTCCCGGAGTTTTCGGACAGCGTTTGCATATTTCGGATCAACAGCGATGTGGAATCCGCCTATACCCTGTATTGCTGCTATTTTCCCCTCTGCTAGTGCTTCGATCGTTTTCAGAACAGGATCGCCGTGAATGCGGTTTCCGCTGTTGTCCGTCAGCACGAGGGTGGGACCGCATGAACTGCATGAGTTCGTCTGGGAATGGAACCGCCTGTTTTGCGGATCGGAATACTCCAACATGCACTCCGGGCATTGTGTGAAGTCGTGCATGGATGTACGGTCCCTGTCGAACGGTGTTTCTTCGACTATCGAATACCGCGGTCCGCACTGGGTGCATGTGATGAACGGATAGAGATATCTTCTGTTGGAGGGATCAAAGAGCTCTTTCGCGCATTCTTTGCAGATCGCGAGGTCCGGAGGAATGGGAGGAAGGATGAAATCGTTCGGCAGGCTTTCCGCTATGCTGAAACCGTTTTCATTGCATAGGGGAAGCGTTTTGGTTTCCATACTGTCTATCCGCGCCGCTTTTGGAAGCAGCGCATGCAGTACGAGTATGAACCGGTCTGTGAGTTCTGTGGTGCCTTGTACCTCAGCCACCACGGCTGAGCGCCTGTTCTGTACGAATCCCGTAAGTCCCAACGCAGTTGCAGCGCGATATACAGCGGGTCTGAATCCGACGCCTTGGACAATCCCTCGGAACTCTATTTCCAGCCGGACGACAGGATGGGTCGGTCCATCTTGATTCGGCATTCTTCGTTCATTATAGTGTACTGCATAAAAGAGTCAATATTTTTGTTGAGGAGCTGCCGATGCACGAATGGGCTCTCGCGGAAGCTGTGGCGGAGACACTTCGAAAAGAGATCCAGAAACGACCCGGTTCCAAGCTCGCATCGGTATCTCTCCTTCTCGGCGAGCTGCAGAGTATGGATGTCACTGTATTCCGTGCCGGGCTCTCCGAGTTTCTCGAAGATTTACCTATTTCTGAAGATAAAGTTCGCATAACGTACGAAAAAGCCTCTTTCTTTTGCAATTCTTGCGATGCTCGGTGGGAGCTTGAGTCGAGTCCTCTTGTGCACGAAGAGGAAAAAGAAGCAATCCATTTTCTCCCGGAAGCGGCGCATGCATTTGTGAAGTGCCCTTGCTGCGGCAGTTGCGATTTCAGAATCGAGCGAGGGAGGGGCGTTGTCATCCAGGCCATAGAGTTTCTGGTGGCACCGTGATAGATCCCCGCCTCGCCGTCATCGAAAAACGCTTTGAAACCGTCGGGAAAGTACTCGTGTTCGCAGGCGCCAAAGGCGGGGTAGGAAAAACCTCCTGTTCCTGCATATCCTCCCTCCTGTTTGCGCGCATGGGGTTCAGAACCGGCCTCCTCGACCTCGATTTTTCAGGGGCAACGGATCATGTTATGCTCGGCATAGAGCCTCATTTCCCGCAAGAGGCTTCGGGACTCCTTCCCCTCGTGGGTCCTTTCGGCATACGGTTCATGAGCATCGCCTGTTTTCTAGGAGAACGCTGGGTCGCGATGCGTAAATCGGATATCTCTCATGCGATCCTGGAATTGCTTACCGTAACGTTATGGGGAAACATAGATGTGCTGGTCATCGATATGCCTCCCGGCATGAACGACGAGTTTTTCGATGTCGTCCGACTCGTGCCTAGCCCCGGTCTGATCGTGGTCACAACGGGCTCTCTCCTTTCGGTCAAGGCTACGGAACGCTTCCTCAGCCTCTGCAGAAGCATGAATATGCCGGTTATCGGTATGCTCGAAAATTTCGGGTCATCCGAAGGAGCGTGTGCTGAATTGCTGCAAAAAACTTCCCGCCGTATGGGAGTACGCCTGCTCGGCGTCATTCCCGCACTTCCCGATTTCGAGCAGAGTATAGGATCCGCGGAGAGGCTTTGCACGGGCGGTTTCGGGAATGCCCTCGAACCGGTACTGCACAGCGTATGCTGATACAATACCGGCGCTCTTTTCTTATGCGCCTGTCTGTTTCAGTTTTGCGCGCAACGTGGCAATAAGCGTGTCCGGTTCTATGGGTTTCTGGAATACACCGTTCAGTCCGAGGTCGGAGAAATTGATATTCGCCACAAGGGAATTACCCACTGACGAGAGCATGAATACAGGTGCCTTGTTATCGAGGAGCTTCAGCTCTTTGGCGAAATTCCTTCCAGCATCCACCGATTCCATCATCAGGTCCACGATGATGAGATCCGGCTTATGCTTCTTGTATTCCTTCAATCCCTCTTCAGCGGAAAACGCCTCGAGCACACTATAACCGTTCTTCTCAAGCACAACGCGCAGCGAGTATAGCACATCCTCGTCGTCGTCTATGCAGAGAATGACATATTTACCGTCTTTCATGGCACACTCCTTGATGACTGTATTGGATACGATGCCTCAGGCATGATTGCGGATTCGAGCGATTCCGCCGCAATTCCCCGCCGCAGCAGCGGAACGATGAAAGCTACTGCGGCATCGAGATTCTCCTTAGCCTTATCCGTCATGGTTTCACTGAACATGGAAAATGAATACCCGCGTATTGCCAATGCGAAACCCCGTACCCGGACACCGAAGCATGCATGTGCGAGCCACAGTACCGCTCCGGGATTCGAAGCATGGCTTCCGAGATCGGGGTCTTCCTCAGAAACGATCTCGGAGAATGCGAATGGCTCTTCTCCTTGCTCTGCTGCATCTGCGAATATCACGACCTCGTATCGGCAGATGGACAAGGCATCCTCCACCGCGAGTTGTAATGCGCTTTCCGTCGCGACACCTGGAATAGAAAGCTGTTCCACCGCTTCCGCCAGCGCAGGCCCCAGACCGTCGTCTTCTCGCACGGGATTCCCGTACCCGATAAGGAGAATCCGCTGGTGCATCATCCTATCCTTTCATCCTTGTGTCAATGAGCTTGTTTTTTTCGTCGTATAATTCCGCATATAAGGGCATCTGACCCATCGCATGGGTGGCGCAGGATAAACAGGGGTCATAGGCGCG
>CAZWAS010000047.1:11888-28429 GCA_964631915.1 uncultured Spirochaetales bacterium
GTTCAGGAGCCCCTCAGTGATCTTTTTCCCCGAGAGAAATGTTTCCGCCACGTTTTGAACGGCCCGATTCATGGGTTCGTTGTTGTTCGTCGTGGATACAATGAGATTCGCCATAACGATCTGGTCGTTTTTGTTCACCCGGTAGTGGTGGAACAGTGTTCCCCGGGGAGCTTCGATCAGGCCGATACCTTCTTCCCTCCGTTCTCCCTTCACGACCAGATCGGTGCCTTGGAGGTCCGGGTCGTGAAGAAGTTCCCGTATCTTTTCCACAGCGTGCAACGTCTCAATCATCCTCGCCCAATGGTATGCCATGGTTATGTTGCACGGCTTGTCCCCTGTGGCGGCCTTGTATTCTTTTCGCGCAGCTTCTGCTTCGGGCGTATCGATGAAATCGCAGGTGTTGAGCCGAGCGAGGGGACCGACCCTGTACCACCCGGCATCCGGCCCTAATGCCTTGATGAAGGGGAATTTCATATAAGACCAATCGCGTACTTCCTCAGCTATGTGATCGGTGTACGTCCGATAATCGATATCGTTTATGATCCCCTTCCCATCTTTATCCACTGCCCTGAGCTTACCGTGGTAGAGGTCGAGTGCACCGTCGTGCCGGACAAGAGACAGGTGGTTGGAATCGAAAGAGCCGAAGGGGGCAAGTGTTTCCAAATGCTCCAGCGTATAGTCTTTCGCTATTTTGAGTGCTCCCTTCGCCCATTCGGTCATCTTGTCTATATCTTTCAGAAATGTATCGCGCTCCTCTATCGAAAGATTCTTGTTCACCCCACCTGGTATTGCACCAGTTCCGTGTATTTTTTTTCCTGCTGTAGCCTTGATGATCTCCTGACCGTACTTCCTCATCAAGACTCCCTGTACCGCGAGGTCCGGGTACTTCTTTGCCACACCGATCACGTTGCGTACGGCCGGATCCGCATCGAATCCGAACAGAAGATCGGGAGAAACGAGGTGGAAAAAGTGCAGAGCATGGGACTGAAAGAACTGCCCGTAATGCATGAGCCGTCGCATTTTCTCCGCGGTAGGGGTAAGCTTGTCCGCACCTACGACAGCATCCATGGCTTTTGCTGCGGCGAGGTGATGGCTCACCGGGCAGATGCCGCAGAGCCTCTGTACGAGCACCGGAGCCTCCCAGAACGGCCTTCCTTGCACGAATCGTTCGAAACCGCGGAACTCCACGATATGAAAACGCGCCTGTTTCACCGCATCCTTTTCATCCAGTTGGATAGTCACCTTTCCGTGCCCCTCTATGCGGGTGACCGGGTGGATAGTGATCTTTTTTTCACTTTCAGTGTGTACCGCCATGGTTTCCTCCGAAATCAGTCATACTTCAATAACCCGTAGGGCATTTCGACCGGCTTGTTGGATAAAAGCGCAGTGACGAACTCCCAGATGGCATCCGCGTCCGGCGGGCAGCCGGGTATGTGGTAGTCGATTTTCACCACCTCATGGCACGGGTAGACTTTGTTCAGGACGAGGGGTATTTCATGATCTGAAGGTATTTTCCCTGCGGGGTTGTACACCGTCGGTCCTTTGATATAAGCCTCCTCGAGGCATTCCCTGAGCGGTATGGTGTTGCGCATAGCGGGAAGTCCACCCATGGTGGCGCAGTCTCCTAACGCGATGAGGATATCACAGTGTTTTCGAAAATCTTCGAGGACATGGACATTGTCTTCGTTCGCACATGCCCCTTCTATAAGACCGACGAGGCATCTTCCAGTGAATTCTTTGATGTCGTCCACTGGGGATTTGTCGAAATCGACGAGCTCGATGAGTTTGAGGATCCTTTCGTCTATATCGAGAATCGACATGTGGCACCCGAAACAACCTGCCAGGGAAGTTGTAGCAACCTTTGGTTTTTCCATACGATCCGCTCCTCTTTATCCGCGAATTTCGATATCAGCACCTATGGGATTTTTGTCGTACGGGCGCTTGCCGATGGGAACCGAATAGCCGGTACGTTTCCGCACTATGGCTCCCACAGGACAGATGCCTGCCGCCTTATCCGTTGCCGTAAGGTCAGTGCCCGACAGCCCCGCAGCAGAGTTGACCGTCACACGTTTGTGTATGCCGCGACCGGAGAATTGGAATACCCCTTTCCCGTCAAAGGTTTTCGATGCGGACACGCATCTTCCGCAGAGTATGCATCGATTCCTGTCTATGAATATGTCCGGGTGGGTTGCATCGGTTTCTCGGTGCGGATATAGATAGGGGAGGGTAGGGGCGAATATGCCGAACCTATATGCGAGCGCCTGAAGTTCGCAGCTTCCGCTTTTTTCGCAGAACATGCAGAAGTGATTCCCCTCCACGAAGAACATTTCTATGATCTTCGTACGGATTTTTTTCAGCTGTTCGGTATTATTCTCGACCACAATGCCGGGAGTAACGGGCTGCGTACATGCGGACTGAGGACGACCGTTGACCAGCACGGTACAGACCCGGCAGCTCCCATGCGCTTCCAATTCCGGCATGAAGCAAAGTCGAGGAATGTAGATATGCGCTTTTTCCGCTGCAATGAGTATGGTCTCCCCCTGTTCCGCCTGAATCTCTCTACCGTCGATTATGAAACTGATCGTATTGCTCATGGTTCCTCCTTCGTTTCAGAACTGGGGAATTCCCTGCCTGATCCTTCTCGAGTCGTCGAGAGCTTTGTTCAAATCGAAGGAAGGCCTCAGGACGCCGAGCGGTTTTTTTATAAGCCCCTCATAGAGATGTCGGAAATGTTTGAGGGAATAGAGCACCGGGTTCGGCGCGGTCTGTCCCAACCCGCACCTGCTCGCTTGTTTTACCGTATCACCCAGTTCCTTGAGGGTTTCCAGGTCTTCTTTTTCTCCCTTACCATGTCGTATTTTTTCCACGTATTTCTTCATGAGCACGGTGCCTACTCTGCACGGTGTGCAATATCCGCAATTCTCGTCTATGAAGAAATCCAGAAAGTATTCCACCACGTCGAGGATATTCCGTTCCTGTCCGAAGATCATGACAGAACCGCCCGTTGCGAGGTCGTCGTAATCGATGGTCCTCTGAAAACCTTCTTTGCCTATGAGTTGGCCTGATGGTCCCCCTATCTGGAGAGCAATGGCTTGTTCCGCTCCAACATCCTTGAGCAATTGCTGCACTGTGGTGCCGAACGGATACTCGTACACTCCGGGGCTCTGACAATCGCCCGATACGCTTAAAAGTTTCGTTCCCGCGCTTCCTTTTGATCCGATTTCCGCAAACCAGCCGGCTCCCATATCGAGGACTCTGAGCACGGCACAAAAGGTTTCTGCATTGTTGACGCAGGTCGGGCGGCCGAGATACCCCTTTTGTGCGGGGAAGGGAGGTCTGTTTTTCGGGTCTCCGCGCAGTCCCTCGCAGGAACTGATGAGCGCCGTTTCCTCTCCGCAGATATAGGCACCGGCTCCGAGCTGAATGCGTATGTCGTATGAAAAACCTTTCTTTCCCAGAATATCCTCGCCGAGGAGGCCTGCTTCCTTCCTTTTTTTCAATACATCCTTGAGGTAACGGTAGAGATACGCGTATTCGCCGCGCAGATAGAGGATGCCGCTCCTTGCTCCGATGGCGTATCCTGCAACGGTCATGCCTTCGAATATTCTATCCGCATATTCGGTGAGGAGCACCCTGTCCTTGAACGTACCTGGTTCCCCTTCATCCGCATTGCAAATCACATATTTTTCCGGGGAGTCGGAAGAACGAGTGAACTCCCACTTCAAACCGGTCGGGAAGCCAGCGCCACCTCTGCCCCTCAGCCTGGCGTTTTTGATTTCATTGATGACCTCTACAGGACTCATTGCCAAAGCCTTTATCAGTCCGGCGTTCGGTTCATAGGCTCCGAAAATCACCGCATCCTTCCTACGGATGTTGTTGTGCACCATGGATTTTATCAGCTCGTGAGCATTGTTCCCGTCTCCGAGCCTGTGTACGAGTTTCTTTGGATCCTGTGTTTCCTTGAGCGTTTTCACCATGGCTCGGATTTTATCCGTGGACAGATACGTGACCACTTCATCGTTCACCAGAGCAGCGGGACTCTGGTCGCTCATGCCTATGCAAGGCGTGTATTCCAAGGATATGAGCCCATCGGCAGTCGTTTCTCCGAAATTGATGCCGAGCTCATCGCAGAGCGCCTGTGCAATCACTGCATTTCCGTACATGCGGTCTATGATGTCGTCACATAACCGTATGACGATTTTTCCCTTCGGCTTTCGAGAGAGAAACGAATAGAACGAAGCCGTGCTTTCGACTTCGGCCCTAGGAATTCCGATTCTCCCTGCCACAAGATCGATGGTTTCGTCCGAGATGTAGGAAAACCGTTTCTGGATCGCGATGAGGATGTCCATCATGCAGGTTTTATCGTTGTTGTATTCATCACAGATTGCAGCAACCGCATGCGCGAGGTTCTCTTTCATAGATACCCCCTCTGGCGCGGGATTGTATATAAGCTACATATTATGAAGCAAAGAATATGAGTAATTTACTGATTATTATCATACACTGGAATGGCAAAAATGCAAGCGTTTTTGTGAAAAATATCATTAATCGGCGCCTTGCCGAAGGTACTGCAGCAGCATTTGTGTATTCCTCGCTCAAACCGACCAAACTTTACTTTTCGATACTCTCGTCCTATACTGACGGTAGCGTATGAAAGAAGATGCTGGAATACGTTTTGTCGATACGATCAAGGAACGCTGCCGACTGTGCTACACATGCGTTCGGGAATGCCCTGCAAAGGCCATCCGCATAGCTTCGGGGCAGGCAGAGATACTGGTGGAGCGATGTGTAGTGTGTGGCAACTGCGTCCGTGTTTGCAGTCAGAAGGCTAAAACCATAGTCGGCGTAACCCAAACTGTTACCAAGTTGCTCGAAACAGGGGCCCATGTGTGTGCCTGTGTAGCTCCAAGCTTTCCTGCTGCGTTTCCGAATATCGACTACAAGCGTGTGATAGGGATGATGAAACAACTTGGGTTTGCTTCAGTACATGAAGTCGCTTTCGGAGCGGATCTCGTTTCCATGCAATACAAAAAGCTTCTAGAAGAGCGGAAGGATGCCAGATACATAGCGACGACGTGCCCTGCCATAGTCAATTACGTGGAACGCTACTTTCCCGAACTCGTGGGCAATCTCGCTCCCATCGTTTCCCCCATGATCGCCGCTGCAGCTGCATTGCGGCGGATGCTCGGTCCCCGAATATCAATAGTGTTCATCGGACCCTGCATCGCGAAGAAAGGGGAGACAGCAGGGAACGACGCACAAGGATTCGTCGATGCAGCCATGACGTTCAGAGAATTCGAAGAGTTGTGTGTTGAACGGGGAATTTCCGCGAATACGGTCGAGCCTTCTGACTTCGATCCACCTCATGCGAACCTCGGGGCTCTTTTCCCGGTGAGCAGGGGCATGCTCCAGACAGCATCGATAACGGAAGATCTCGTGTCGGGCGATGTGGTGGCAGCGGACGGGAGGACTTCGTTCGTCGAAGCGATCAAGGAATTCGCCTCGGGTGATATGAGCGTACGGCTCCTGGAGGTGCTCTGCTGCAACGGCTGCATCATGGGAGCGGGCATCGCGAGCAAGGCACCGCTTTTTAGAAGGAGGGCGAACATCAGTCAGTATGTGCAGGAACGAGTCCGCACTCTCGATTCGGGAACCTGGAAGAGCACTGTCGCATCGCTTTCGGACATCGATCTTTCACGAACATATAGACCGAACGACAGACGCATGACAGAACCTTCAAAGGAGGAGATAGAAGCAGTTCTCCGTGATCTGGGCAAGTTCAAACCTGAAGATGAGCTCAACTGCGGCGCGTGCGGATACGACACCTGCGTTGAGCACGCATCGGCTATATGCAAGGGCCTTGCGGAAATCAAGATGTGCCTCCCCACTACCATAGAGAGACTCAACACAGTCATCGAGGAGCTCAAGGTCTCCAACGAAAAGCTCGCAGAAACGCAGGAGGCGCTTCTCCAGTCCGAGAAGCTGGCCAGCATGGGGCAGCTCGCTGCAGGCATAGCGCACGAACTCAACAATCCTCTCGGAGTGGTCCTCATGTATTCACATCTGCTGAAAGAGGAGCTGAAGCAGAACGCCGATGTAAGCATGATCATCGAGCAAACCGAGCGTTGTAGAAAAATCGTATCGGGACTTCTCCATTTCGCGAGACAGAACAAGGTGGTGCGGGTACCGGTGGATGTCTGCGACATAGTGCACAAGAGTCTCCACGCAGTAGCAGTTCCTCGGCATATTGAAGTTATTACGGAGCACCAGGGGGAAGATAGAATCGCATATCTCGACAAGGATCAGATCGTACAGGTGCTCACGAATCTGATCAGCAATGCAGTGGATGCCATGCCCGACGGAGGTATTCTGACGGTACGTTCCGTTTTGGATAACGATACGGTGCAATTTGATGTGGCGGACACGGGCATCGGAATACCCGAGGAAAATTTGATGAAGATATTCGAACCCTTTTTCACCACAAAGAATATAGGCAAGGGTACCGGTCTCGGCCTTGCGGTTTCGCATGGCATCGTGAAGATGCACGGGGGAAATATAAAAATAGAAACCAATGCTGACAAACAGAACGGTCCTACCGGAACGGTGTTCTCGGTGATCATTCCGATGAAGACCGAGGAACGCTGAGATGGAAACGCTGAAGATTTTGGTAATCGACGACGAATACGGCATGCGACACGGAATCGAGCGGGTTCTGAAAGATTTCACGGTGACTGTACCCCATACCGACGAAGCTGTTTCGTTTTCCTTGGATCAAGCTGAGACCGGAGAAGAAGGGCTCGAAAAAATGGAAAAAGAAGCGCCCGATATATTGCTCCTCGATAACCGGCTGCCGGGGATCAGTGGAATCGAGATTCTGGGGCTCTTAGCCGAGAGGAAATCCGACATCCTTACGATCATGATAACTGCGTATGCCTCCATAGAGACCGCAATAAAGGTTACGAAAACCGGAGCGTATGATTTCCTCGCAAAACCGTTCACTCCTGACGAACTAAAAAACTCGATCAGAAAGGCTACGGAACACCTCCTAGTTACGCGGCAGGCCCGTAGGCTCGCCATGGAACGGCAGCAGGTCAGATTCCAGTTCATTTCGGTACTCGCCCATGAACTGAAGGCTCCGCTCAATGCTGTGGAAAGCTATCTCACGATTATAAAGAACCGCTCTGCAGGCGATGATGAAGCGGCCTATGAGCGGATGATCAGTCGCTGCCTTTCCCGTATAGGCTACATGCGCAAGATGATTACGGATCTTCTCGACCTGACCCGTATAGAATCCGGTCAGAAGCAACGCGAACTCGGTATGGTCCACGTCTTCGATATCGCGAAGAATGCAATCGATACGAACGCTCCCCTCGCTGCGGAAATGTCCGTACGTATCCGGCTCGAAGGGGACCAGAATGTCGTGTTCCGGGCCGATGAGGAGGAGATCGAGATCGTTCTGAACAATCTCATATCTAATGCGGTGAAGTACAACAAACGGGGAGGCGAGGTCGTGGTTCGCATCGAAACCGGTGAAGGTTGTCTTTCTCTTTCCGTATCCGATACCGGCATTGGCATGAGCGAAGCCGAAGCGTCCAGGCTTTTCAGCGATTTTGTGCGCATCAAAAACGAAAAGACGCGCGGTATACTTGGCAGCGGCCTCGGTCTTTCAATCGTGAAGAAAATCGTCCAACTTTACGACGGCACCGTAACGGTAAAAAGCGAACCGGATGTTGGAAGCACATTCACCGTTGTGCTTCATGAACCTCCGGCATAGTTACATCGTCTCTTCCGACGTTTCAAAAATGGAAATCTCCGGCATCGTCTCGTCCGTGGATCTGCGGACTATGAGTTTCCCTTCGAGGGTGAGCTGTATGTTCCCCAGAGAAGGGTCTGCGATCTTGTCGAATATGATTTGTGCGGCCTTTCTTCCCAGATCCCGAATGGGCTGGGCGATGGTGGTGAGCTCCGGCTCTACGAGCGTGCAAAGCGGTATATTGTCGAAGCCAATGATGTTCACATCCTCCGGAATCCTGATGCCAGCTTTTTTCAGGTATTTGAGAGCTCCTATTGCCATAACGTCCGTAGATGCCATAATCGCGTTAGGCGGATGGTCGGATTCCATCAGATATTTTGCTCCGTCATACCCGCTCCTCATATGAAAGTCCCCTTCGAATACGAGGCCCGCATCGAAGGGGATCGAGTTGTTTTCTAATTCTTGTTTGTATCCGGCGAACCGTTCGTGCGTAACCATAAGACGGGAAGGATATTTGATGTATCCGATCCTGTCTCTGCCCTTTGCGAGGAGGTAGCGGACCGCTTCCTGGCTAGCTTTGAACCCATCGGTCACTACATACGAGAAAGGTTCTGTCTTTACCAGAGGGTCCATGAACACGACGGGTATTTTTTCGGACAGCCTGATGAGGTAGTCTATGTTCTTCTGTATTTTCCTGTACATAAATACGACGAGGCCGTCGATCTGTCGTTTCTCGAACTGCTGAAGTATATCGAGTTCCCGATCGGAATCTTCGTCCGTGCTGCAGACCTTGCTCATATACCCTTTTTCTCTTGTAATATCTTCAATGCCTTTGAATATTTCCGGGTAGAAGGGATTGCCGAAATCCGGAATGATGATGCCTATCGAACGGGTTCTGCTCGTGCGCATCCCCTGAGCGAAATAGTTCGGCGTGTAGGAAAGCTGTCGCATCGCGTTTTCGATGCGTGCTTTCGTTTCGTTGTTAACCGGTCCGTACCCGTTCAACACCCTGGATACCGTGGTTTTAGAAACTCTTGCGAGCCTTGCAACATCGAGAATCGTAGCCATGTTTCAATCCATGTTCGGAGAATACAATCTGTATGGGAACATTCCCATTATTCAAGAATACCGCTTTCTGCTCGTATGTCAAGCGGGTTATGCGTTATCCCCCTACTTCTCGTATATCCCCCTGCATCTCGCCCTTCCTATGTATGAGGCATGGCAGAAAACCGTTTTCTTTAGAAAAAACTTGACATCTCACGGATTCGGGATATCATGGGGGGAGTGGGAATGTTACCATGGGATTGATCCCATATCGAGGAGTAACGGGTGACGCCGAGAGAACGAGTGCTGAATGCATGTGAGCGGAAAGGGTTCGACCGGATTCCGGTCAAACACGAAGGAACCCCTGAGGTGAATCAGGGCATTAAACAGTATTTCGGGCTCAAAAACGACGAGCAAATGCTCAGGGTCCTTGGAGACGATTTTCGCTATGTGGAGCCCCTCTACATCGGCCCGGAACTCAGGACATTTCCGGACGGAAGCGTAGAAGGATATTTCGGAGAACGGTACATCTACAAAGAATTCGAAGGAGGTAAGTACCTCGAATCCGTATACAGACCCTTTGAAGGCATAACGGAACTCGCGGATCTCGACCGTTCCCATTTCCCGAGCGCCGACTGGTTCGACTATTCCACGATCAAAAGCCAGGCTCAGGCCCTGAGAAAAGCGGGATTTGCAGTGTGCGCAGGCACTGCGGGCGACCTGGATTTCATCAACGGAATTTCCAGGGCGCGGGGTATGGAGCAGGTGCTCATGGATCTCATAGACGATAATGTGGCGTTTCTCGCTATCATGGAAGCGCGATTCACGTTCTATTACGAACTTCACGAGCGGATTCTTAAAGCCGCTGACGGTTTGATCGATTTCATGCATGTAGGGGAAGATCTTGGCAATCAGCTCGGAGCCATGATCAGTTTCGACATTTTCGATAAACACTTCGCGCCGAAGTATGAGAAGTATTTCCGCATGGTGCATAGCTATGGAGCCAGGACCATGCAACACATGTGCGGAACCGTATGGATGTTCCTTCCGCGGCTCATCCGGCTCGGCCTGGATGTGTACGACGTGGTTCAGCCCACTACGCCTGAAAACAGTATCGATTCGCTTGCAAAGAACTATGGCCATGCTCTTGTGTTCCAGGGAAGCATGGATGTTCAGAAGGAACTCGCATTCGGTACGCCGGAAGATGTGATCCGAGAGACGAAGTTGCGCATGAACCTATTCCCGAAAGGAGGGCTTATACTCGGTCCTTCCCATGCGATCCAGGCAAAATCGCCTCTGGAAAACACATTGGCCATGTACCGCACTGCAGGGAGCCTCATGGATCCAGTTCCCCAATGGATATACGATCTGGAAGGTCCGGAGAATAAGGGTATCAATATGTCCAAGCTATTTTGAACAGGATGCGAATATTGTATTACAGTTTATTACTAAGAAACGTAATAAAGTTACAGAATAGTGTTGACGTCGTTTTTCTTTGGGTTTACACTATGGTGAGAGAATCGATTTTCTAAAAAGGCACCAAGTTACGTATGTAACTGAAAATAGTAAGGAGGTAATGAATGAAAAAATTCAAAGTGGTGGTTGTACTTATCGTTGCAACGCTGTTCCTCATGGCGAGCCTCGACGTATTCGGGCAGTCTGCATATTCATTGTTCGATCAGTACCGAGCTGCTGCAAAAAAAGGTCAGGCGTATCCCGGAGCTCCTGGTAAGAACATGAAACTCGGGTTTGCGAACATTTTCGGCACGCTTCCGTTCTGTATTTCCGTAGAAAAAGACATCATCAAACATGCAAAACTCGCAGGATTCGATGAGAAGAACATCATCATCCTCGACAACCAGTATGACTCCGTAGTCGGGCTGAAGAATGCGGACATCATGCTGTCCAGACGGCCGAATGTGTTCATCGAATTCCAGGCCGATTCCAAGGTCAACAACATAGTGGCAGCGAAGTTCCGAGCAGCAGGAATCCCCATAGTTGCAATCGACGTTCCGGTTCCCGGCGCTCCATTCATGGGAGTGGATAACTGGGCGGTCGCTCTCATGGGCGGCAAGAAAATGGCGGAACTGATAAAGACAAAACTGGGCGGAGTGGACAAACTCGACCTGGTTGTGCTGCTCCAGATGCCTGCAGGTGGCGAAGTGACCATGCTCCGCTCCGAAGGGTTCGCAGCTGCTCTCGAAGAGGCATTCGGCGATGCGGTGAAATCGAAGATCGTGCGCGCAGACGGTGGTATGGGCCAGTCCGAGCAGGCGAAAAAAGCCATGGACGATGTGCTTGCTGCGCATCCGAATGCAAAGACAATAGCGCTCACCTCGATCAACGAGCAGACATTGGCAGGTGCAATAGCGTCCCTCCAGGGTGCGGGCCGCTGGGATCCGAAGAAACTCGTTCTCGTCAGCTTGGGATGTGACGAACTCGGGCAGTCTCAGCTCCGTGACGGGCTCACGGATGCAGCCATAGCGTTCTTCCCGGAAAAATACGGAGAATACGTTGTGCCGGCAGCTGCGGCACTTCTGAAGAAAGCTCCTGTTCCCCCCTACATCTATATCGAAAACGAAATCATAACCAGGGACAACATCGACAAGTACTATCCCAAGAAGAAATAGCTTCGCTTGAAAAAACGGAAGGGATGGGCGCAGGCCCGTCCCTTTTCTTTAAAGAATCGGATCACGACCTGTGGGACTACGTGACGTCGCGTGGTACCGCGGCTTGTCGTCCGCAATACCGGAACAGATCGTATTCTTTTTCAAGTGTGAGGAATGTATGGCAAAAACACTGCTGGAAATGAAGGACATTTCAAAAACGTTTCCGGGCGTACGCGCCCTGAGCGATGTGAGCATAGATCTGCGGGAAGGCGAAGTGCTTGGTCTTTTAGGGGAGAACGGAGCAGGCAAATCGACGCTCATCAAGATACTGTCCGGAGACTATTCCATGGATCACGGAGAAATTCTCATCGAAGGTAAGGCAGTTCGCTTCAAGGATCCGTCGGATTCGCAGGCGGCGGGCATCAGGGTTATTTATCAGGAGCTCATAAGCCTCGATACCTTGACAGTAGCCGAAAACATTTTCGTCGGTATGCTCCCACGAAAAGGAATCGCAGTGGATTGGAAGGAGATGAACAAAAGGGCGAAGGAGTTGCTCGCACGGATGAATGTCAACATCAATCCGAAAAAGGTCGTGGGCGATCTTTCCATACACGAAAAACAGATCGTCGAAATCGCAAAGGCTATAAACAAACAGGCGAAGATCCTCGTTATGGACGAGCCGACCGCTGCCTTAGGCGAGGACGATACCAAGTCGTTATTTGAGATCATCAGGAGCCTAAAGCAGCAAGGCGTAGGCATTATCTATATTTCGCATCGCATGGATGAGGTATTCCAGATCACGGACAGGGTTACGGTGCTCCGGGACGGCAGGAAAGTCGGTACGGTCGACACTGCAGAAACGAACAAGGCGAGCCTTATTTCCATGATGGTCGGCCGCGAGCTGGATTCGTTTTTCGTCAAAAAACAATCGAAGATCGGAGATGTCATGCTCGAGGTGAGGGGTATGACGATAACAGGCATAGTGGAAGACATAAACTTGTCGCTCAGAAGCGGAGAAATAGTTGGTCTTTTCGGCCTGCTCGGCTCGGGAAGGCTCAACATCGCCAGGGCCCTTTACGGTCTTACGAAAACGGACAAAGGCGAAATCCTCATAGACGGAAAACCGGTCGTCGTCGAAAGCCCGAGGAAGGCGGTGCAGTGCAATATCGGATTCCTTCCCATAGACAGGAAAAAAGAAGGGCTTGCGCTGTCGCTGAACGTTCACACCAATATCACCATGGCGAACATCGATGGACTCGGGTCTGGCATTTTCATCAAGAAAAAACTCGAATCGGAAAAAGCGGACAAATGGGTAAAGACGGTCAACGTGAAAACCCCCTCGATTACCACGGAAGTGAACAACCTCTCGGGTGGCAACCAGCAGAAAATAGTGATTTCCAAACTGCTCGAAACGGGTTCGCGGATTTTCATCATGAACGAGCCCACCAGAGGTATCGACGTAGGAGCAAAAGCGGAGATATACGCATTGATGGAAAACCTCTGCAAGAACGGAGCTGGAATAATCATGATATCTTCCGAAATGCCGGAAATATTATCCATGTCGGACAGAATATACGTCATATCCGAAGGGAGAATAACCGCGGAGTATGACAAGGAACATGCGAATCAGGAAAAGCTGCTTCACGCAGCAACCGCTTAACCAGAGAGGAACCATATGTCCAGTATCGATTCAGCAGCAGAACAGAAAATAAGGAATAGAAAGAAAATACCCACGACGGTGATTCTTTTCATTATCCTTGCAGTGATGATTATCGTGTTCGCTGTGCTCAGCGCCGATTTTTATTCGCTATATAACATAACGTCAATGCTCACGAATATCGCTTTCATGGGCATCATAGCCGCAACGCTCACGTACATCCTCATAACGGGCGGTCTCGATATCTCCATCGGAGGAAACATAGCCCTCACGTCGTGTATCGTGGCTGCTGTTTTCAACCTTGAAAAACATCCGGACATGTGGCTCGTTATGTTTATCGGGCTCGCTGTGGGTGCTGTCATCGGTGCATTCAACGGACTTCTCATAACGCGGCTCGATCTCAACCCGATTATCACCACACTCGGTACCATGGCCATGGCGAGAGGCGGAGCCTATGTAATATCCAAGGGACGGTCGATTCTCGTCATGGAACCGGTCACCGGGTTCATAGGTCGCGGTGAGATATGGACTTCGCCCGAGAACATGATTTCGATTCCCTACCTCCCTGTTGTCTGGTTCGCGTTGGTATACATAGTACTCGCACTTATTCTTGCAAAAACAAAATTTGGAAGGAAGGTATACTGTCTCGGAGCCAACCAGGAGGCAGCGCGGCTTTCTGGCATAAAGGTGAACAGGGTCAAGTTCGTGCTGTATCTCATAAGCGGCATATCCGCAGCATTCAGCGGACTCATACTCACGGGGCAGACGGCTGTCGGTATGCCGCAGCACGGAACCGGCTCCGAAATGGACGTCATATCCGCCGTACTCTTAGGTGGCTGTTCCCTCGCAGGAGGCAAGGGAAGCATTCTTGGAACGCTCGCAGGAGTTCTGATACTCAGCGTTCTATACAACGGGTTCACCATGATCGGATTCAAATGGGTGCATATTCGCGTATTCCAGGGCATACTCCTCGTGGTCATAGTGGCTCTGTACGAGATCAGAGACAAGAAACGCACTTGAAAGGTGGGAAAGCAAATGTCACATACGTCAGAATCAAACAATGGAAAAGGGGAGAGGAACGGAATCGTCCGGAAACTTTCCGATGTATTCGTCTACGGGAAGAGTATGGTTCCCGCCTTACTCATACTCCTCGCGCTTCTGATCGTTTTTTTCGGTACCGCTACTCCGCATTTCCTTGAATTTCAGAATTTCAAAGCTATCGTCAGCAACATACCCGTGAATGCGATACTCGCTGTAGGCATGACATTCGTGCTCCTCATAGGCGGCCTTGATCTTTCTGTCGGATCCATTCTCGGCTTCACCGCTGTGACCGCAGTCCTGTTCCACGATGTTGGATTCCCAGTGTGGGCTCTGCTCATTGCAAGTCTCGCCATTGGCGCGGTACTCGGCGGTATAAACGGTCTTCTGATAACCAAGGTTGGTATTAACCCTGTTATAACCACCTTGGGAATGATGGCATTTGCCCGGGGCCTCGCTTCGTGGTTTTCCCTGGAAATCGAAATCCTGAAAACCGGTCGTGTAACGGATCAGAATTTTCTCAACATAGCACGGCTCTATATCCCCAAGGATCCTCCTATCATACCCATAACGCTTTTATATATCATTTTTCTTTATGTTATGGTTTCCCTCATTCTGAAATACTCCAGATATGGCAGGGATGTGTATGCCACCGGCAGCAACGAATACGCTGCGCGCCTTGCAGGCATTAATGTGAAGCGGATTAAGTTTTTGAGTTATATGATATCGGGAATTATGGCCGCCTTGGCGGGAGTCATACTCCTTGCCCAGCTCAGCCTCGGCCGCGACGACGCCGGTACAGGGGCTGAGCTCGAAGTGATAACCGCAGTGGTTTTGGGCGGCGTAACCCTTGCAGGCGGAAAAGGGAACCTCATAGGAGTCATCATCGCGATATTCATCATAGACGTTATCCGTAACGGTATGGTGCACCTCGAGACCGTTACGGGTCTGTCCTACTATTGGCGGGAAGTGGTGAAGGGGGCCATCCTCATCCTTGCAGTATCCATAGATGCTGCGCGTACCCTGGCGGTGAAGAAAAAACAGGTCGTGAGGCAGTAGGACGGAACAAACCATGAACAAAGACTCCATCGAAAAATCTTATCAGGCGGCGAAAGAACAGTATGCGGAACTCGGCGTGAATACGGATGCTGCCATGAAAAAACTTGGGGAGATTCCTTTGTCCGTTCATTGCTGGCAGGGGGACGATGTAGGTGGATTCGAGCAGCCGGAGGCGGCGCTTTCTGGAAGTGGGCTTGCGGTGACGGGGAATTATCCGGGGAAAGCGCGAACCATCGGAGAACTGAAAGCGGACCTTGAAACCATGTATTCTTTCCTTCCGGGCTCCCACAGGCTCAGCCTTCATGCCATATATGGAGATTTCGGCAGAAAGACGGTGGACCGGGACGCCATAGAGCCGGAACATTTCCGAACTTGGACGGAATGGGCGAAGAAGAACCGCGTGAAACTCGATTTCAACTGCACCTGCTTCTCCCATCCAAAAGCGCAGACTGGCTTCTCTCTGAGCAGCAAGGATCCCGGCATCAGGAAATTCTGGATCGAGCATGTTAAGCGTACACGTGAGATAAGCGCCTATTTCGGAAGGGAACTGAAGAGCCCCTGTATCCACAATATCTGGCTCGCCGACGGCATCAAGGATCTGCCTGCGGACAGGTACGGCTACCGGAGCATATTGAAAGATTCGCTGGACGAACTATTCGCAGTGAAATACGACCCCATGGAGATGAAAGATTCTCTTGAATGCAAACTCTTTGGCATCGGAAGCGAGGCATATGTCGTAGGCTCTCACGAGTTCTACCTTGGATATGCTATTTCGAAAGGGAAGATGCTTTGCTTCGACATGGGGCACTTTCACCCAACGGAACTCGTCGCGGACAAAATATCCGCAGTATTGCTGTTCACCGACGAGCTTCTCCTTCATATCTCCCGCGGAGTTCGGTGGGATTCGGACCACGTGCCTATACTGAACGACGAACTGCACCTTCTCTGCGAAGAGGTGGTCAGGAGTGGAAAACTCGAACAGGTACATTTCGGTACGGATTTTTTCGATGCCACCATTAACCGCATAGGAGCGTGGGCCATAGGAACACGTGCAGTGCAGAAGGCGCTTCTTTTCGCACTTCTGGAGCCTTCTATCGAGCTCAAGCAATACGAAGAGGCAGGCGACGGTTTTGCGCGGCTTGCGCTCATAGAACGGTTTAAGCTTATGCCTCTAGGAGCGGTGTGGGACTATTTCTGCGTATGCATGGGAGCCCCGACGGATGCAGAGCTCATAGACCGCGTGCACGCTTACGAGAAAAACGTGCTCGGTAAACGGATGTGACGACTGAAGCCCAGGGGGATCGCCGGAATATCATCGGCGTAAAAGGCAGTACCGCTTGCCATGTGCGGCCTTTGGGAGGCCGAAAACCCGGTTGTCCGC
>CAZWAS010000048.1:0-6110 GCA_964631915.1 uncultured Spirochaetales bacterium
ATATACGACGGGTTGCAGAATCCTCTTCCGAAACTCGCAGAGACATGCGGATTCTTTCTCGACAGGGGTGTATACCTTTCCGCCATCGATCTCGAAAAGGCATGGGAATTCACCCCTGCCGTAAAAATCGGCGATACGGTTTCCAAGGCCGATACCCTCGGCACAGTACCGGAGGGGGTGTTCAAACATAGGATCATGGTGCCGTTTTCCATGGGCGGAACCTACAAAGTGAAATCTATTGCATCCTCCGGTTTCTACAAAGTGAAAGATACGATCGCGGAGATACAGGATGCGAACGGAAAAGTGTTTCCGCTTACCATGGTTTTCTCCTGGCCGGTCAAACGGGCGATAACGGCATACGCGGAACGGCTCCGACCTTCAGAACCCATGGTCACGAAGATCCGCCTTATAGACAGTTTCATCCCTGTTGCCAGAGGCGGTACGTACTGTATACCAGGACCGTTCGGTGCCGGGAAAACCGTACTCCAACAGGTGACGAGCAGAAACGCAGAGGTCGATATCGTCATTATCGCAGCATGCGGCGAGCGGGCAGGAGAGGTTGTGGAAACGCTCCGCGAATTCCCCGAATTGCTCGATCCGAGAACCGGCAAGACCCTGATGGAGAGGACCGTCATCATTTGCAACACCAGCTCCATGCCGGTTGCCGCGCGCGAAGCTTCCGTGTATACGGCTGTCACTATAGCGGAATACTATCGCCAGATGGGACTCCACGTTCTGCTTCTAGCCGATTCCACTTCTCGATGGGCACAGGCGATGCGGGAAATGTCCGGAAGGCTCGAAGAGATTCCCGGCGAAGAGGCGTTCCCCGCATACCTCGAATCCGTCATCGCAGGGTTCTACGAACGTGCAGGAATCGTGCGGCTTAAGGATGGGAGCAGTGGTTCGGTCACCATCGGCGGAACCGTAAGCCCCGCAGGCGGTAACTTCGAGGAACCCGTAACCCAGGCCACGTTGAAAGTTGTCGGAGCGTTTCACGGTCTATCGAGGGCCCGTTCTGATGCAAGGCGGTATCCTGCCATTCATCCCCTCGAAAGCTGGAGCAAGTACAAAGGAACCCTTCCTCTCGAGAAAATGCGTTACGGCAAACACATACTTTTCCGCGGCGACGAAGTGAGCCAGATGATGAAAGTGGTGGGAGAGGAAGGAACCAGCATAGATGATTATATGATTTATTTGAAGAGCGAATTCCTCGATGCCGTCTACCTCCAGCAGGACTCCTTTGATCCAGTGGATTCCGCTGTAGGAGTTGACAGGCAACGGCATGTATACGATGTGCTGTTCACCATATTGGCTACAAAACTCGCTATTCAGACGAAAGAAGAAGCGAGAACGTTTTTCAATGGCCTGAGACAAAAATTCCTCGACTACAACGGTTCCGAATGGATGTCGGAAAAATTTCTGAGTATCGAGCAGGATATCAAGCAAACAGTCGCTTCGAAGGCCGCCGGTATTGACGAGAGTGCGGCACGGATCATGGAAGAATAAGGATTCGGGGGATAAGGAATGCGTAAAGTATACAGCAAAATCGAAGCCATTGCGGGTAACGTTATTACGGTAATGGCGGAAGGAGTGCGGTACGGCGAACTCGCTTTGGTGAACTCCTCGCACGGGGAATCCCTCGCGGAAGTCATTCGGCTATATGAAGGACGGGTGTCGCTTCAAGTCTTCTCAGGGGGGAGAGGCATTTCTACGGGCGATGAGGTTCGTTTTCTTGGACATCCTATGCAGGTTTCCTTTTCGGATAACCTTCTCGGACGGATATTCAACGGAAGCGGCAAGCCGCGGGACAACGGTCCCGAGCTCATCGAAAACCTCATCGAGATAGGCGGACCATCCGTCAACCCCGCTAAGCGCATTATCCCGAGAAACATGATCCGTACCGGTTTGCCGATGATCGACGTATTCAATTCCCTTGTCGAGTCGCAAAAGCTTCCTATTTTCTCTGTATCGGGCGAACCGTACAACCCGTTGCTTGCGCGTATAGCCATGCAGGCCGAAGTCGATATGATCATCCTCGGAGGCATGGGGTTGAAGTACGATGACTATCTGTATTTTAAAGATACGCTCGAACAGGGTGGAGCCTTGAGCAGGACAATTTTTTTCGTGCATACCGCCGCCGATCCTATCGTCGAATGTCTGTTGGTGCCGGATATCTCTCTTGCTGTTGCCGAACGTTTCGCACTCAAGGGGAAGAAAGTTCTTGTGCTTCTCACGGATATGACGAACTTCGCGGATTCCATGAAAGAAATCGCTATTACCATGGAACAGGTTCCTTCGAACAGAGGCTATCCCGGTGATCTGTACAGCCAGCTCGCTTCGCGTTACGAGAAAGCCGTAGACTTCGAGGGGGCCGGCTCTATAACGATTCTTGCAGTTACCACCATGCCGGGCGACGACGTTACCCATCCCGTTCCTGATAATACCGGTTATATTACAGAAGGCCAGTACTACCTAAGAAACGGACGCATCGAACCGTTCGGTTCTCTCTCGCGGCTTAAGCAGCTCGTGAACTCCCGCACGCGGAAGGATCATCGAGCCCTTATGGACGGAATGATTAAGCTGTATGCGGCATACCAGGAGTCGCTCGAAAAAAAGTCCATGGGATTCAGAATGTCCGATTGGGATCAGAAACTCCTCAAATATGGGGTGACTTTTGAACGCGAAATGATGGATCTCGCGGTGAATATCCCGCTGGAGGCAGCGCTCGACAAGGGATGGCAAATTCTCGCTGCGTGCTTCGAAAAACAGGAAACAGGGTTGAGATCCGAGCTTATCAACGAATTCTGGCCGAAAGGATGAAATGAAGAGAACCTATGGCAGCGGTTAAGCTTACAAAGAACGAGCTGAAAAAACAAAAAGATGCATTGAAGCGATTTCAGCGGTATCTGCCCACATTGGTGCTCAAGAAGCAGCAACTGCAACTCGTCATACGGCAGGTGGAAGCGCAGGAGCGCGAGAAGTCTGCAGAGCGGGCGAGGTTGCATGAGGCGCTTATGCGCTGGGTCGCAGTATTCGGGGAAGATGTGGGGTTCGAGAAGCTTATAGCAATACAATCCATAGACCGCGATATCGGCAATATTGCAGGAGTCGATATACCGGTGTTCAAGGGCATCGAAATCGGGATTTCACCGTACGATCTCTTTTCCACTCCGCTTTGGGTCGATAAAGCCATTGAAAAGCTCAAAGGGATCCTCGCGCTCGATGCGGAGATACTCGTGTTGCGCGAGCAGGCGCGGCTTCTCGGGACAGAACTCCGTATCACAACGCAGCGGGTGAATCTCTTCGAAAAAGTGAAGATACCGGAAACGAAAGAAAACATACGGAAAATACGCATATACCTCGGAGATCAACAGACCGCTGCCGTTGTCCGCGGTAAGATGGCGAAGAACAAGCTGGTGAGGGGATAACATGATCGTCAAAATGAAAAAGGTCTCCCTTATTCTCCTCGAATCTGCCCGCGCCGAAGCGCTAGAAACGCTGGGGAAACTCGGCGTCGTGCATATCGAAAAACAGGTCGTTCCGAGCGACACCCTTTCCCATCTGAACGAAACGATGAGTTCCATTGAGCGTGCGATGTATTTGATTCCTTCGAAGAAAAAGAAAGAAAGAACGGAACTTTCTTTACAGCTTTCCGCGAACGACGTGGTGAAGCGTGTGCTTGCCTTGGACGAAGAGAAACGCTCCCTGCAGGACGACATCGACAGAAACGCAAAAGATCGGGAACGTGCATCCGTATGGGGGGAATTCGAACCTGCTCTGGTGGAAGAAATACGGCAGAAAGGAGTGACTGTCCGTTTCTATGAGGCGAACAAAGAGCAATGGAAAGAGATTGAGCAGCAGCGTAATGCAACGGTTTTCCCGGTGACCAAGACAAAATCTATCGTGTTTTTCGTCGCCGTTTTTGTTGGGGACCAGGAACCCTTGAACGCCAGTGAAGTGCAGATTCCTTCGAGAAGCGTTTCATTCATCGACAGGGAAAACGAAGCCAAACGCGCCAGGATGGAAGCCATCGAGGAAGAGCTTTCCGGATATATCCCGTATCGCCAGATGCTGAAAGCTGAAAAAAAATCGATCGAGGATCGGATCGAATACGAAGAAGCTCGCCTTTCGTTCGGCACCGAAGAGAGGCTTGCATTTCTGACGGGGTATGTGCCTGAGCCGAAAATAGAAGAACTTAAGAAAACCGCATCGGAAAACCGCTGGGGGCTACTCGTGAAAGAGCCCGAAGAAGGGGATATGGTTCCCACGCTGACGAAAAATCCGCGATGGGTTGAGATAATTCAGCCGGTATTCGGTTTTCTCGGTACAGTGCCCGGCTATAAAGAAGTGGATATCAGCTTTTTCTTCTTAGCTTTCTTCAGCGTTTTTGTCGCCATGATCATAAGCGACGGCGGTTACGGCGCTTTGGTGTTCATAACCTGCATCGTTGCGATTATCAGGACAAAGACCAAAGGAAAAAAGATTTCCCAGTCGATACTACTGTTTTTGTTTCTGAGCATCTGTACAATAGTATGGGGGGCGATCACGGGTTCCTGGTTCGGTTCAGCGGCCATAGCGTCCTCTCCTGCGTTTTCATGGATGATCGTGCCTGCACTTGCAAGTTCGAATCCTCAAAGCAGCGAACTTGTGCGCATCATCTGTTTTATCATCGGTACGGTTCAGCTCAGCATCGCTCATATTTGGAATTTCATCCGGGAGGTGAGGCAAAAGCCTCTCATCAAGTCCTTCGCGCAGCTCGGTTCTCTATCGATGGTACTGGGGCTTTTTTATTTCGTTCTCAATATCGTGCTCGATGCGAAGAAATATCCGATGCCTTCCTATGCGCTTTACATGGTATTAGGTGGTTTCGTGTTCGTGCTCGTGTTTGCGAAACAAGAAGGGAAATTCTTAAGAGGAATTCTCAAAGGCTTCGCGAATTTGATAACAACTTTCTTGAACAGCATCAGTGTGTTTGCCGATATTATTTCCTATATCCGTCTTTTTGCAGTCGGTCTTGCCGGAGCGCAGATATCGAAAAGTTTCAACGATATGGCGAGCGGTGCTTTTGGTATGGGAGCCGTCGGAATCATCGGAGGAATTCTCATACTGCTTATCGGGCACAGCATGAACATTGCGATGAGCGGATTATCGGTAGTCGTGCACGGTATCCGGCTGAATATGCTGGAGTTTTCCGGACATCTCGGAATGGAATGGTCCGGCACCCAGTATAAGCCGTTTAAAACACATACAAGGGCAAGTTGATTTTTTCAGTTGAAAGGAGTGATTATGGATTTCGGTTTAATCGGTATCGGTGCAGCAGTGGCGCTCGCTGCAGTAGGATCCGGCCTCGGCGCGGGAGTTGCCGGAATGTCGGCGATTGGAGCATGGAAAAAATGTTTTTCGCAGAATAAACCAGCTCCATTCATGCTTATCGCTTTTGTCGGCGCCCCTCTTACGCAGACCATATACGGGCTGATCCTCATGAATCAGCTGAAAGCCGCTGTCGGCAGAGTGGATTCCGGAATACTCATGGGTGCTGGGATTTTCGGAGGTCTCGCGCTCGGAATTTCTGCATGGTTCCAGGGAAGGGCGGGAGCTGCGGCTTCGGATGCTTTTGCCGAAACCGGGAAAGGATTCGCTAACTATATCATAGTGCTTGGTCTTGTAGAAACCGTGGCTATTTTTACCATGGTGTTCCTGTTCACCATTCTGGGTTGATGAGGCATAACGCAGAAACGACGCTAAAACGGAATGTCCGTCCTGTACGAATCGGCAAACTGATCCTGGGGGGCGGAGCGCCGGTATCCATACAGACCATGTGGAAACAACCGCTTCCTTATGGTCTGTGCGGCGTATCCGAGAAGATACATTCATTAGCCGCCTTAGGCTGCGATCTCATCCGATTCGCAGTTCCGGATACGGATCAAGCAGAACTCCTGGGAATGCTTGCCAAAACGACGGATATGCCCTTGGTTGCCGATATTCATTTCGATTACAAGCTCGCGCTCCGTTGTATGGATTTTCCGATTGCGAAAGTTCGCATCAATCCCGGGAATATCGGGGCTGCCTGGAAAATCGAAGAGGTGATTAAGAAGGCAGCTGAAAAGGGC
>CAZWAS010000048.1:6120-6779 GCA_964631915.1 uncultured Spirochaetales bacterium
TTGCTCTGCGTGTCGGCATAAACGGCGGTTCGCTTCCTGCGAAGCTCCGTTCCGAACGGAACGTTCCTCTCGCGATGCTGAAAACCGCGGAGCAGGAGTTGGAGTATTTCGAGCGTCTCAATTTTAAAAATGTTGTTTTTTCCTTGAAATCCTCTTCCATCGAAGATACCATTGCAGCAAACGAAGAATTTGCCAAACGGTATGATTATCCCTTGCATCTCGGTGTCACTGAGGCAGGGCCGCTCATCCCCGGCATTGTGAAAAGCGCCATAGCCTTTTCGAAATTGTTGGATCAGGGCATAGGGGAGACAATACGGGTTTCCCTGTCGGATTCTCCCGAAAACGAAATCATCGCCGCGCGGGAGATACTTCTTTCGGCGAGGAAACGGAAAGGGGGCGTATCGATCATTTCCTGTCCCCGCTGTGCCAGGGCGAGTTTCGATGTGCATGCGTTCGTTTCGACGCTACAGGATTATCTTTTTCGTATCGATAATAATATAACAGTCGCTGTCATGGGCTGCGTTGTGAACGGACCCGAAGAGGCTGCACACGCGGACATCGGAATAACAGGAGCGGGGAATAAGGCTGTCATTTTCAGAAAAGGAAAAGCCGTATGCACAGTGCCTTTCGAAGAAGCGCTCGACCGGTTCAAAGCGGAG
>CAZWAS010000048.1:6821-15516 GCA_964631915.1 uncultured Spirochaetales bacterium
CTTCTACTTTGCGTTTCCTTGCCGGCTGCGGATACCTTCGACTCAGCGCTTCCTTCCTGGATTATGCTGGAAAAAGGAAAACAATACTTCAGGGAACGGGAATTCGGAACAGCTTTGCGGTATTTTAGAGGGGTTTTGGAAAAAGACGGTAATTCGCCTGAGGCGGACGTATGGATCGGTTCCGTCTATGAGGAGGAAGGCGAGTATCTGCTCGCGGAGAAACAGTACCTCCGCGCATTCGACAATAAAAAATACCTTTACATACCTGAAGATCAGTATGTCATCCTTTATAAACTTTCCGATATCTACTTCAATCAGAAACGGTATAAAGATTTCGAAGATTCGCTTCTGCGCATAGCAGCAGACGACGAGATATTTTCGGCGAAACGCAACAGCAATTTCAGAGAATCCCTCGTCCGCACGTTAAAAGATAGAGGTTTGGACAAAACGCTCGTGCTATATCGCCTCGACAACAACTTCGCCCTTCAAGCTCACAGCGGACTCGGAGTATTCTATTGTCGGAGCGGGCGGTACGAACAGTCGGCACTTCATCTGTCTTTCGTCGTCGTTGCCATGATGTCGGAAGCCATACGACAAATACAAATCGATGATCCAGATTTCGAGTATTCGACGGTGAGCGATTTCTTTACTAGAATACAACGCCTCGAAATGGTTGAGAAGTTTTTCCGAGAAGAAGAGTTCTTCAAGAATCTCTATTATCTTGGTTCCGCATTTTTCGCCTTGGGGCAAAAATCGCTTGCGCGCGAGCTGTGGCTCGTTGTCGTCACCTATTCGGGTTCCGGAACGTGGTATGCAAAAGCCAGAAACCAGCTTCAGAACCCTGGTCTCGAACCGCTCATAGAAACGAAATGGTGAAACATAAAAAAGGGCTGCATGCGATCCGACATGTCGTGCAGCCCTCCTCTGAGTCCCCCTAGTACACCATCAGTACCGATTGGCGCTTCCGAGAACTTCCTTGTTTTTTCTGACGATCATCTTTTTGAGCTCATCCCTGGCAGGCCCGAGATATTTTCTCGGATCGAATTCTTTCGGATTTTCCTTGAAAAGTTTCCGTATTACTGCGGTGAGCACGAGCCTTCCGTCGGAATCGATATTGATTTTACACACTGCCGACTTTGCAGCCTTTCTGAGCTGATCCTCCGGAACCCCGACTGCCCCTTCGAGTTGGCCTCCGTTGTCGTTGATCATTTTTACGTATTCTGGCAATACCGAAGATGCTCCGTGAAGCACGATTGGAAAACCAGGTATCCTTCGTTCCACTTCGGCGAGAATATCGAATCTGAGAGGAGGTACGGATTCCCCCGGTTTCACTTTAAACTTGTACGCTCCGTGCGATGTTCCAATGGAAATAGCAAGGCTGTCCACTCCGGTTTTTTTGACGAAGTCTTCCACATCATCGGGGTTCGTATAGTGGGAAGCACCGTGGGAAACCTCGTCTTCGATGCCTGCAAGAACACCGAGTTCTCCTTCTACGGATACATCGTATGCGTGGGCATATTCCACCACTTTTTTCGTGAGCTCCACGTTTTTTTCATACGGATGAGCAGAACCGTCTATCATCACTGACGAGAATCCCGATTCGATACAGGATACGCAGAGTTCGAACGTATCGCCGTGGTCGAGATGAAGAGCCATGGGAATTCCTGAGCCGGATTTCTTGATGAGCTCCGCAGCACCCTGTGCCATATAGCGGAGAAGGGTTTGATCGGCATATTGCCTGGCACCTTTGGAAACCTGAAGTATGAAAGGTGAACGGCTTTCAATGGAACCGTACACGATTGCCTGAAGCTGTTCGAGGTTGTTGAAATTGTATGCCGGAACCGCATAACCATTCGCCATTGCCCGCGAAAACATTTCCTTGGTATTCGCAAGCCCAAGGTCTTTATAATGGATCATAGTAGTCTCCTTATACGGAATGGAAGATTCGTCTGATTGTAGGAGGCTGAACATGTGCTGTCAAGGTGTTCATTTCCCGTTTCACGAACATTTGAGATCCATTTGTGCCTTTTTTCTCGATATTTCCTCTTGAAAGGATGCGTGTTTTCCTATACAGTAGGGATTGAAGGTAAATAACCGTGTATGCGATAGGGTTCCTCTAGATTCCTTTCCCGGCTGATATTATTTTTTTCCCTTGATATCGTTTTGAAAGGAGTATAGGCATGTCTATCTCGGAAATGTTAGGACAAACTTCCATACTGCTTGTTTTAGGTATGGGAACGGTATTTACTTTTCTCATCATCCTCATCCTTGCGGTTACGGCGGCATCAAAGATCATGACCCGCAAAACGGAACCCCATGAAAAAGAAAAACCGCTTCAGGAACAGATGGAACCATCCGTCCACCAAGACACAACAACAGACCAGGAACGCATGATAGCTGCTGCTGTAGGCGCTGCCGTATATCATCAGCACATCGGAACCGGAGGAACTAAAAAATCATGAACCTGATCAAAGCAAAAAATAAAACACATATTTATAAGGTATTCTTCATCATTCTTTGTTTCATTTTTCTCGGTTCGCTCGTATCCGGCATTCCACGCGTATTTGCGAGCAATGTGCAGCAGGAAAACGTCCGCCAGAACGAGGCTTCGAAAGATGACGGTACATCGCAGAAAATATCGATAAAAGGATTCCTCAGCAATCTCGGAAGAACCACTGGAATATTCGCATTCTTCACGGACAAACGGGAAAGCGAAACCCCTGCAGGGGAGAAAATCATCATCTTCGGATGGCAGGAATTCGTCATGCTCCTCGTGGGCTTTCTCCTCATCTATCTCGGAGCAGCCAAAGATTTCGAGCCTTTGCTCTTGATCCCTATCGGATTCGGTACTGTATTCGTCAATATCCCGATAGCGGGAATGGGAGAAGTGGGTGGATTTCTGCGGATCGTCTATGATGCTGGGGTTGGAAACGAGTTCTTCCCGCTCATCATTTTTATGGGTATCGGAGCGCTCACGGATTTCGGGCCGCTTATAGCGAATCCTAAAATGGCGCTCTTGGGAGCCGCCGCACAGCTCGGCGTGTTCGCCACCATGTACGGAGTGAGCCTATTCAATTTCATTCCCGGATTCCATTTCACCATGAAAGACGCATGCGCCATTTCCATAATCGGTGGAGCGGACGGTCCTACCACCATATACATTGCGACGAAATTAGCACCCGACCTGCTCGGAACCGTGGCGGTGGCTGCCTATTCCTACATGGCGCTCGTGCCGATTATTCAGCCTCCCATCATGAAACTCCTCACCACGAAGAAAGAACGGCTTATACAGATGAAACAGCTTCGCGAAGTAAGTCAGAAGGAAAAAATTCTCTTCCCCATGATCCTGTTCGTGCTCTGCATTCTCCTTCTTCCTGCAGCAGCTCCGCTTATCGGGGCATTGGCATTCGGTAATTTCATCAGGGAGGTGGGTATAGTCGACCGCCTTTCGAAGACACTGCAGAATGAGCTTTTGAACATCGTTTCGATTTTTCTTTCGCTGGGGGTGGGGTCTCAGATGGTGGCCAACAAATTCCTCCAGCCTGCTTCGCTGAGTGTCGTGCTCTTAGGCCTTCTCGCGTTCTCGATCGCTACCATGGGCGGTGTGCTTTTTGCGAAGTTCATGAACCTCTTCGTGAAAGATAAAATCAATCCCCTCATCGGTTCAGCAGGGGTCTCCGCAGTTCCTATGGCAGCGAGAGTTTCGAACAAGGTCGGGCTCGCCGAGGATCCGCATAATTTTCTTCTCATGCATGCCATGGGTCCGAACGTGGCAGGAGTCATAGGCACCGCGATAGCCGCAGGAGTCATGATCGCTGCATATGCAAAATAATCGCATTGCCAGGCAGAGCCGCGCCAAACCGCTCTGATTTTCATGCTGATCAGGTGCGGTTCTACCTTAATTATTTTGACAGACGCGAAACAATGAGATAAGATATCATTCACAAACCTTTTAGGAGGCAGACACGGATATTCGTGAATTGATTCTCCATGCCGTTGCAATGGAGAAGGCAAGCGAGGAAATCTACAGTTCATATATAAAAATCACAGACAGAGAAGGATTGAGGAAGCTGCTCATATCTCTGTACGAACAGGAAAAGAAACACGAAAAGCAACTCTTAGAAACTCTGAAATCCCCCGAGTTCGACAAAGCGTTTTCAAGCATGCGCGGATTCGATCTCGATGCAAAACCGTTTCAAACCTCCTGGAAATACAACCCAGATATGGGTTATAACGATTTTCTTCATCTCGTGATGGACATGGAAGAAAAAGCGGAAGCGCTTTTTCTGCATATCGCCTCGTGCGCGGAAGAGGAAGATGTGAAGAATTTTTTTTCACTTCTCGCTGAAGATGAACGAAAACACCGTATCTGGGCAATGGACAGATATGAACTCGAAATGCTCGCTTCTCCGTGAGCAAATCCGTCCTTGTGCAGTTGCTCATCCGAATTTCCCGGTTTCTCTTGAAAAAAAACACCGATCGGGGTATAAAACATCCATCAATGCGATATGAACGGGAGCTCTCTTTGAAAAAAGCAAAGAAGATATGTTTGATTGCCATGCTGTGCGGCATAGGCTTTGTATCGGTTTCCTGCAGCATGAAAAATGAAGTAATAGTGGATTCGAATGGCTCAGGTTCCGTGAATTTCAGAATTCAAGTGGAGGACATCCTCCTGAAAAAAATCGAAGAGCTTGCGGATTTCGATAAAAAATCGAAAGAAAAGGGCAAACTGTTCGATGTGGATAAAATAAAAGAGGATTTTGCGAAGAAACCGGGACTTAGTCTGAAAAAAATTTCTTCGCCGAAACCGAGCATTCTGGAAGGCGAGATCGTATTTTCCGATGTCGGCCAGGTATTCAAAAATGAAGCGAGACTGACTCAGGCCGGTGTCATTTCGTATGAAAAATCTGACGGGAAAAATATTTTTCGAGTTCATCTCGAACGAGGAAACTTTTCTCAGGTAACTGCCTTGAATCCGGTATTTCAAAATTCTTTTTTTAAGACATTCGGACCCGAGGATAACGAGGGGGTTTCGGAAGAGGAATACCTCGATATGATGAGTATCGTGTTCGACGAGCAGGGACCTGTCGCTGTGAAAGCTTCGGTGATAGAGCTGAAGGTGACGGTGAAGGGTCAGATACTCTCGCAGACTGGGGGAAAGCAGTCCGGTAACAGTGTTGTATTCACCATGCCTCTCATTCAGGTCCTGTTGCTGAACAAACCCATCGATTATTCGATCGTATTCAAATAGGTTTTGGCAAAGTTTGCCCGGCACAGTTCCACCACTCTTTCGTGTGTATTGAACCGCCGTATTCCAACAGCGAGCTTTATCGGCATTCTTCTTGTGGTCGTCGGTTTGATCTCGGAGTCCGTCCCAGGGGAATATGGAACGTTATGCCTCTGTGCATCTGAGATAGGGCACATTTCGGAAAGAAATCTGGAGGTCGAGCTTGTATCCATCGCTGTTGACACATATCCGGACGGAAGACCGCAAGGAGTATCATGCAGGTTGCAATTCCGTCGCGATGGAACATCTCTCGGCTTATTGGAGGCTTCTGCGCATCGGCCCGTCGAATTCGAAGGGCTGACATTCGTTCTCCGGGATATAGGCTGGTCGGGGGTGCTCAAACTAACGGATGCCTCCGGTGCTGTGCTGCAGACGGAAACGTTGAAGACCGGCGACTGCGTATACTATGAACCGAAGCAGCTTTTCATCGCTCTTTATGATTTCTTTCCAGAGCTATCGCTCGAGTCGGACGGAAGGATTTCGAGCGAATCCGTGCGAACGTGGAACCCATATTTCGCGGTTGCGCTCAAAGAGAAAGATACTACCGCCAGAATCGAATTGGTGGAACCGGGTGCTACCATTGTATGCGGAGGAGTTGGTATTTCATTCGGTTCATATGCAGTGCTTGGAGAGATCGCGTATGGAAAAAGAACAGCATCGCTCTTACTGCCGTTCGGCTTCATCATAGTGCCCCTGGGGCTTGCGTTGTACAGGTATAGGAAGACGGATACTATAACTAGAATATCATGACTTCGTATCCGTCATCCAGGTATGCCGACATGGCAGGATGCCCCGACATGGTATCGCACACAGGTAGACTCTGTTCTTCAGCGGCCTGCAATGCACCCATTTTAGATGAGCAGGCTTTGCATACACAATCGATCAACCCCGACTCTTTTACCTTTTTGTACAATTCTGCAAAGGGTTTTTCAGAATCGGCGAGTTCGCGGATTTGAGCGGTTGCCGATCCTTCGATAACGATTTTGACCTCCCATCCCCGTTCCGCCATATCCCAAGCATTGAGGAGAACGTGGGCAAAACACATGGACTCGCCGTTGAACGCGAACAGCACATATCTTTTTTTCATGGTATATCTCCATCCATTGTTTGTATCGGAACATCCTATACCTTTTTTCTCTTTTTTCCTATGTAAACTTCTCCTTGCATTCTATATATCCCATGGGCTATAACTACTGAAGAAAGGGATCGAATTCATGGCTGTACATCAGAAGGATCAGGAGACGGTACTCTTCCTGAAAAGTCTCGGTTTCCCCGATCTTGCTGTCCATCACGCTTTCAACCATTTCGATTTTTCCAGACCGGCACGACGCATATTGGTAATAGGTCCTATGGGTTCCGGAAAAACCGAATACTCTTCTCGAGTTTGGAGGGATTCTCTGGTTGCTTTGAAGAAATCGTCAAGTGTCGCGGAGCTGACAACGACCGGAGGTGCCGACAGGAGGAAAGTGTTCTTCATACGTTCCTTGCTAGATGCTTCGAGATTTCCGGATTATCCGGAGGATGCGCTCGCGTATCGGGGCGGATATTTCAGACTCGGAAGCAATATAGCGCAGATACGCGATTCGTTCGATCTGGAGCGGATTATGCGGGAAAACCGAGATATCGGTACATGGATCATCGACGAAGCCTCGTTTTATGACGAACGCATCGCGTACGTCATAAAAAATGCATCGGATCGGCAAGGGCTCATTTTCATTTCTCCTACGCTTATCCTCAATTTCAGGAAGGAAATATTCAATCCCACAGCGAAGCTTCTGCTCGAAGTCGCTACGGATGTATTCCCTCTGAGCGCATACTGCGAACATAAGGATTGTCTTCAAGATTCGTTCTATACATACCGCTACTATTCGGTAAACGGCGAAGAATGTCCTGCGCTCTATTTCGATCCGCTCATTATCATCGGTGGTGACCGGAACAAGGATGACCCAAAAGAGCCGAATTATTGTACGCGCTGCGATACACATCATTATCTACCAGGAAAAGAGTATACGTTTCTGATACTCAAACCCTTGGGAGAACAAGCGGTGCGCGGACACATCGAGCCGTTGGAGAAAGAGCTGTGGCGCATACGCAATGACCTCGAAAAATCCGAACTGTATGGATACCTCAAGAGACGGTTCATGGAAGACGGCATTTACGAGCCGATCAATATGAATGCGCTCAGGGTTCCCTGCATTGCGGAAAAGGCAATAATGTTCCTGTTCGCCGAACAGAATATACTTTCCGAAGAAACATTCAGGTTCCTCGTTGAACGGCTTGATCTCGATACGGAGTATATTTGTAAAAGGCTTAAAGATAACAGACGACCGATCGATTTATAAGAGGTGCATGATCGAAACAGTATGTAAAATTATTTTTATCCTTATGTTCACTGTCTTGACCGTGTTGCGTGTATACTACAAATCCAAATATGCTGCATTCAAAGAAGCTATTCCTTATGCCCGCGAAGGAGTCCTGACTGTCACCATCCGCATAGTTCTTGCTATTCCGTTATTTTTTTCTCTGATCGTATATCTTTTTTTCTCCAAGCGCCTGGTATGGATGTATCTCCCTTTTCCTGTGGGAATCCGACTGGGAAGCGCAGTCTTCTCTGTCTGTTCGCTCTTGCTCTTACGATCGACGCACGTTGCTTTAGGAAAAGACTTCAGCACAACGCTCATTGTTAAGGAACAACATAGGCTCGTTACGTGGGGACCGTACCGATATATGCGGCATCCCATGTATACGGCATATTTCCTTCTCTTCCTTTCCGCCCTGGGAATTAGCGGAAACTGGGTCTTCGGTTTATCCGGTCTCGGAATCATACTGTCGCTCATGACTATCAGATTGCAGAAGGAGGAGGCGTTATTGATTCGTGTATATGGTGAAGAATACGTTGCGTACAAGCAGACGACACGAATGTTCATCCCTTTGCCCAAACGCACATGCGGAGAACGGTTTCGCTTCCGCAGCATACCGAAATAAATGAAGGAGGATTCTATGCGGGCTACCGTTGTCATCATTGACAGTTTCGGAATAGGCGAACTCCCTGATGCCGTTTCGTTCGGAGATGTAGGATCAAACACCGCGCTGCATATATGTGAGCGTATTCCCGGTCCAAAATGGCAGAATCTTAAGGCTCTCGGATTAGGGAACGCTTCAGAACTGCTCGGAAACGAACTTCCCGGATGCGAATCCGTACCAGCGCCGCTTGCGAGTTTTGGAGTGATGGATTCGAAGTCTCCAGGAAAGGACACGACTACCGGACATTGGGAGACTGCAGGAATAATCCTTAAAAACCCCTTCCACACGTTTCCTCAAAAACATCCTTCGTTTCCCGACGAGCTAGTGAAGGCGCTCACTTTGCAGACGGGTAGGGGCGTCATAGGCAACAAGGCGGCTTCCGGT